>NZ_BAAJYR010000267.1:0-4799 GCF_057546605.1 Acidovorax sp. KPB24-03
GGCGGAGACCGTTCGGCGCAGCGCAGGCGCCTCGGCGGGAAACGCCGGCCGCTCGGGGGCGGCCGAGCGGTGGGCAGCCAGGGCCGCCGGCGCGGAGAGGGTGCGGCGAAGCGAAAGATCGGTCATGGCGAACAGGCCTTGAAGAGGGAAGCGAAACGCCCGCCGATTGAATCAAACCGCGCATCAATGCCCCGTAAAAACCAACGGCTGCCGCGCCCGTGCTTCGCCCATCTTGCAGGTGCTTCGCCACGCTGCCCCAGAACGGGGTGCGGGAAACCACCAATGCACCAGCAGGGTGCACTCGTTACAGTTCAACCACTCGAAAACGCGCCCGTCGCGTCGAACGAGGGGACCGAGGAGACATCTCGAAGTCGAACAAACCATTCCGAGCATCCCCCTATAAGATGCCTTTTTTACAAAGCGCCGGCGACCCCGGCGCTTTTTCTTTGCCCGTTCCCTTGGCCGGTTCGCTGTGCGCCGGCACGCACGAATCGCTCCCCATTCCCCGTTCCGCCCTGCGGCAGCCCCGACAATCGGGGGATGGAATGGATCATTGTTTCTCTGGCGTCGCTGCTGGCCGGCTTCGTGGACGCCATCGTCGGGGGCGGCGGCCTCATCCTCGTGCCCGCCCTGTTCGCCACGTTTCCCAACGCACCGCCCGCCACGCTGCTGGGCACCAACAAAAGCGCCTCCATCTGGGGCACGGGCATCGCCACCTGGCAGTACAGCCGCCGCGTGCAGATGCGCTGGCAGGCGATGCTGCCGGCGGCCGCGGCGGGCTTCATCGGGGCGTTTGCCGGCGCCTGGACGGTGACGGTGATCTCGGCGGATTCGCTGCGCAAGCTGCTGCCGCTGATCCTGCTGGCCGTGCTGCTGTACACGCTGGCCCGCAAGGACCTGGGGCGCCACCACACCCCGCGCTTCGAGGGCCGGATCGAGACACGCCTGGCCTGCGCCATCGGGCTGGTGGTGGGTTTCTACGACGGCTTCTTCGGGCCGGGCACGGGCAGCTTCTTCGTCTTCCTGTTCGTGCGGCTGCTGGGCTACGACTTCCTGAACGCCTCGGTGTCGGCCAAGCTGCTGAACCTGGCCACCAACGTGGCGGCCATCATCCTGTTCGCGGCCAAGGGGCACGTGTGGTGGCACTTCGCGGTGCCACTGGCGGTGGCCAACGTGGTGGGCAGCGTCATCGGCACGCACATGGCGCTCAAGCACGGCACGGGCTTCGTGCGCGGCATCTTCATCGTGGTGGTCAGCGCGCTCATTCTCAAGACGGGCTACGACGCCTTCCTGCGCTGAGCCTCAAAAAGTCAAAACGGGCCCGTTTTTTGCGCTCCGGCTCAGGGTTTGCGGGTGGGCATGGCCTCATGCACGCCTTTTATAATGTGGCAATCCCGTGACTGCCCGTCCCGCGGGCGGCCCACTGGCCGCTGGCTCCGGCTTCGCTAACCGCCAAGCCGGATTTTTTGTACCTGAAACCACCCTGCGCAGGAACAACAGAGATGAAGATGTTCAAGACGATCGCCACCGTAGTGGCAATGTGTGCCGCTTTTTCCGTGCAGGCCCGCACGCTGGAGGCCGTCAAGAAGGACGGCAAGATCATCATCGCCACCGAGGGCCAGTTCGCGCCCTTCAACTATTTCCAGGGCACCCAGCTCACCGGCTTCGAGATCGAAGTGGCCAACCTGGTCGCCAAGAAGATGGGCCTGAAGGTCGAATGGAAGACGCTGGGCTTCGATGCCCTGCTGACCGGCCTGGCGCAGGACCGCTGGGATGCCGTCATCGCCTCGCACGGCGTGACCGAAGAGCGCGCCAAGGCCGTCACCTTCGCCACGCCCCACTACTGCTCGGGCGGCATGATCATCGCCACCGACCCCAAGATCCGCACCGCCAAGGACCTCACCGGCAAGATCGTCGCCGTGCAGACCGGCACCAGCTACCTGGAGAACGTGCAGAAGGTCGCCGGCATCAAGGAAATGAAGAACTTCCCCACCGACGTGGACGCCCGCAGCGCGCTCACCTCCAAGCGCGTCGATGCCTGGGTGACCGACAAGTTCGTGGCCAAGGAAGTGGTCGCCAAGAACCCCAAGGCGGGCCTGAAGCTGGGCGACATGCTCTTCATCGAGAAGATCGCACCCGCCGTCTCCAAGGGCAACACCGGGCTGGCCGACGCATGGAACAAGGCCTTTGCCGAAGTGCTGGCCGATGGCAGCTACGCCGCCGTGTCCCAGAAGTACTTCAACGAAGACGTCCGCTGCGCGCCATAAGCCGCGGCGCCGGCTTCGGACCGCCTTCCTTCCATGCTCAATGCTCTGTGGCCACAGCACTGGACGCGCCAGCACCGCAGCAATGCGACGCTGGTCTCCGCCCTGCTGCTGATGGTGTTGGCGCTGGCCCTGCTGGGCCAGCTGCTTTCCTTCCTGCCTGACCCGATCGGACCGAACGCCCAGGCGTTCTCCGACGGCGCGCGCACCACGCTGTGGCTCACCCTGGTGAGCGGCAGCGTGGGCCTGGTGCTGGGCACCAGCGCCGCGCTGGCCCGCACCTCGCGCTGGATCGCGCTGCGCTGGGCCGCCGGGTTCTACATCTGGGTCATCCGCGGCACGCCGCTGCTGGTGCAGATCCTCTTCGTGTACTTCGCGCTGCCGGTGCTGGTGCCGGGGCTGAACCTGCCCGACTTCGCCGCCGCCGTGGTGGCGCTGGGCCTGAACGTGGGTGCCTACAACGCCGAGGCGGTGCGCGCCGGACTGCTGGCCGTGCCGCGCGGGCAGACCGAGGCGGCGCGGGCCCTGGGCCTGTCGCGCCTGCACGTGTTCTTCGACGTGGTGTTTCCGCAGGCCTTCAAGATCTCGCTGCCTCCCCTGGTGAGCAACTTCGTGGCGCTGCTCAAGGACTCGTCGCTGGCCTACGCCATCGGCGTGGTGGAGCTGACCAACGTGGGCAACCGCATCCAGTCGGCGACCTTCCAGCCCATCGCGACGCTCTCCACCGTGGCCATCACCTACCTGCTGCTGACCACGCTGGTCACGCAGATCTCCAACGCCGTCGAATACCGCTTCGACGTGGAAGGACGGGCGCAATGAGCCAGGCCACGCCCTACATCGTCGCCGACTGCGTGTGCAAGTCGTTCGGCGCGCACCAGGTGCTCAAGGAGGTGTCCACCACCTTCAACACCGGCGAGGTGACGGTCATCATCGGCGCCTCGGGCTCGGGCAAGAGCACGCTGCTGCGGGCCATCAACCGGCTGGAGCCCCACGACAGCGGCCGCATCACCATCGGCGGCACCGAGGTGACGGACGACCAGCGCACGCTGCAAAAGCAGCGCAGCGAGGTCGGCATGGTGTTCCAGCAGTTCAACCTGTTCGGCCACATGAGCGTGCTGGACAACGTGACGCTGGCGCCCCGCCGCATCCACCGCACCCCGCGCGCCAAGGCCAACGAACAGGCCATGGCGCTGCTCAGGCGCGTGGGCATGCAGGACCATGCGCACAAGTACCCGTGGCAGCTGTCGGGCGGACAGCAGCAGCGCGTGGCCATCGCCCGCGCGCTGGCCATGGCGCCCAAGGTGATGCTGTTCGACGAACCCACCTCCGCCCTCGACCCCGAGATGGTGCAGGAGGTGCTGGACGTCATGCGCGAGCTGGCCCGCGGCGGCATGACCATGATCGTGGTCACGCACGAGATGGGCTTTGCGCGCGAGGTGGCCGACCGCGTGATGTTCTTCGACCAGGGCCGCATCGCGCACGACGCGCCGCCAGCCGAGTTCTTCGGCAACCCCGCCAGCGACCGCATCCGCGCCTTCATCGGCCGCATGGGTGCGTGAACCGGGGAGGCGCACGCCTCCCCTTCCCGCCGGGCCACTGGCTTCTTCCGGCCCGCGCGCTCATCGGGTGCGCGGGCGCCTTGTCTCCATGAAACCTGAACGCCTGGGCCTGCTGGCCCTGCTGGCCGTGACCCTGGTGTGGGGCACGACCTTCCCCGCGATGAAGCTGCTGTCGGCGCACCTCGATGCGCTGCAGCTCATCTGGCTGCGCTTTGCCATCGCGCTGCTGGTGCTCGGCCCGCTGTGGCGCGGCATGCGCCGCGCCGAGGCGCGCTGGGGCCTCGCGCTCGGCCTGCTGCTGTTCCTGGCGTTCTGGCTGCAGATCGAAGGGCTGGCGCGCACCACCAGCAACCGCAATGCCTTCGTGACGGGGCTGAACGTGCTCGTGGTGCCGCTGCTGGCCATGGCCGTGCTGGGGCGGCGCTACGGCTGGCGCCTGTGGGCCGCCTGCGCGATGGCGCTGGCCGGCATGGCGCTGATGTTCCATGAGAACGACCCCTGGAACCTGGGCGATACGCTGACCTTCGCCAGCACGCTGTTCTATGCCCTGTACATCCTGGCGCTGGAAGAGTGCGCGCGCCGCACGGCCGCCGAACCCGTGCGCGCCACGCGCATGGCCGCGGCGCAGGCCACCATGATGCTGGCGGCCTCCAGCGTGCTGATCGCCGTGCGCCACGGGGGGCTGGGCAGCACGTGGGCGTCGCTTGCCACGCTCTCGGTGCCGTCGTGGATCGCGCTGGTGTACCTCGGCCTGCTGGCCAGCGTGGTGGTGGTGACGCTGCAGGCCTGGGGCCAGCAGCGCGTGGATGCCATGCGCAGCGCCATCGTGTTCGGGCTGGAGCCGGTGTTCGCCGCGCTCACCGCCTGGGTGCTGATCGACGAACGCCTGGGCATCGCCGGGGTGGCCGGCGCGGCGCTGATCGTGGCGGCGTTGATCTTCAGCCAGTGGCAGCCCGCACCGCGGCGCACTGCGGGT
>NZ_BAAJYR010000268.1:0-4782 GCF_057546605.1 Acidovorax sp. KPB24-03
CCTCGGTGGCGCGGCTGTATTCCATCGCGGTGGCGCCCCAGGCGCGCCACGGCGGCATCGCCAGTGCGTTCCTGGCCGAGGCGCTGGACTGCGCGCGCCATTGGGGCTGCGCCCTGCTGCGCCTGGAGAGCCGGGCCGAGAACGTGGCCGCCCACCGGCTGTTCCAGCGCTTCGGGTTCGTGGCGGTGGGCCGCGCGCCCGGCTACTACGCGGACGGCGCGGATGCGATCCGCTTCGAGAAGGACGTGTTCGACGGCCACCGCCGGGACCGGCTGATGCTGCCCGGGGCCCGGCACTACGGACAGACGCTCGACTTCACCTGCGGCCCATGCGCGCTGCTGATCGCCATGTCGGCCCTGGCGCCGGACACCGTGCTGGACCAGGCGGCCGAGATCCGCCTGTGGCGCGAGGCGACCACGGTGTTCATGGCCGCGGGCCATGGCGGCTGCGGCCCGTTCGGCCTGGCCTGCGCCGCCCTGCGCCGTGGCTTCGGTGTGGCGGTGTACGCCGCCGCGGGCTCGTCGCTCTTCATGGACAGCGTGCGCGAGCCCCACAAGAAGCGCGTGATCCAGCGCGTGGAGGACGATTTCCGCGCCGAACTGGTCGCGCATGGCGCGCCGGTGTTCGCGCTGCCGGTCTCGCCCGAGGGCGTGATCGAGCAGTTGCGCCACGGGCATGTGCCCATCGTGCTCATCAGCCTGTGGCGCCTGCACCGCGAAAAGGCACCGCACTGGGTCGTCATCACCGGCTTCGACGGCACGGTCTTCCGGGTGCTGGACCCGATGGCCCGTTCGGGCGAGGGCGACGGCGGCGTGTCGGTGAGCCTGTCCGAATTCAAGAAGATGGCCCGCTACGGGCGCCGCCGCCGGACAGCGGCCGTCATCCTGTCCAGAAAGCCTTGAAGTGACTTCAGAACATGTGATCGTGGTGGAAAGACGCTCGGATTTCCGCTGGAGCGACCCCGGGGTGCGCATCGTCACCGCGGAGGCGTTCATCGCCGAAGAGCCGCGCCCGCGAGCGCGTGCGCGCAAGGTCACCAACCTGTGCCGCAACTACAGCTACCTGGACATGGGCTACTACTGCTCGCTGCTGGCCGAAGCGCGGGGCGACCGGGTCACGCCCAGCGTCGAGACCATCGTGGCACTGCAGCGCGGCAAGCAGCAGGCGGCTTCGCTGGCCGCGCTGGACCGCCTGATCGGTCCGCTGGACAGCGTGCCGCAGTCCGTCAGCTCGCTCACCCTGCACGTGTTCTTCGGGCTGACGGAGGACGCCGAACTGACCGCCCTTGCGCGCAAGAGCTTCGAGCTGTTCCGCTGCCCGTTGCTGCGGCTGCACCTGCAGCGGCGCGAGCCATCGCCCGGCTGGCATGTCGCCGCGCTGCAATCGCTGGATCCGCGCGATGTGGATGCCCACCGCGACGGCCTGTTCGACGAGGCCCTGGCGCATTTCACGCGCCGCCACTGGCGCCCCGCCGCACCGGTGGCCGCGCCGCGCATGGACCTGGCCATCCTGCACGACCCCAACGACCCGCTGCCGCCGTCCAGCCGCCGCACGCTGCAGAAGATCGTGGACGTGGGCCACGGCATGGGCATCGCGGTCGAACTGATCGAGAAGAAGGATTTCTCGCGCCTGACCCAGTTCGATGCGCTCTTCATCCGCGAGACCACGGCGGTCAACCACCACACCTTCCAGTTCGCCAAGAAAGCCGCGGCCGAGGGCATGCCGGTGATCGACGATCCGGTGTCCATCCTGCGATGCACCAACAAGGCGTATCTGGCCGAGCTGCTCAAGGGCCACGGCATCGCCACGCCGCGCACGCACCTCGTGAGCCGCCGCACGCTGGGCGATCTGCCGCGGGGCCTCGCCTATCCGGTGGTCGTGAAGGTGCCGGACGGCTCGTTCAGCCGCAGCGTGAAGAAGGCCGAGAACGCCGAGGCGCTGCACGCCATTGCGCGCGAAATGCTCCGCGAGTCCGGGATCATCCTGCTGCAGGAGTTCATGTACACCGACTTCGACTGGCGCATCGGCCTGGTGGGCGGGGAGCCCCTGTTCGCCGCGAAGTACTACATGTGCGAAGGCCACTGGCAGATCCTGCAGCACGGCGAAGACGGCGGGTACGTGGAGGGCCGCACCCAGGCCGTGTCCCTGCATGCCGTGCCGCCGCCGGTGCTGCAGGCCGCCACGCGCGCGGCGCGGCTGGTCGGCAACGGCTTTTACGGCGTGGACCTCAAGTGCAATGCGGCCGGCGCCCATGTGATCGAGATCAACGACAACCCCAACCTGGACGCCGGCGTCGAGGATGCGCTGGTGGGCGATGCGCTGTACCGCACGCTGCTGGGCCATCTGCTCGCGCGCATGGACTGGCGGCTGAACCGGGAGGGCACAGCGTCCCCCTGCAGCGGGCCTTCGCAACGGAACCTGGCCGCCTGCCAGGGGACGGCGCGGTGGTCCGAGCCCGCCGGCACCGGTGCGGCCGTGCCCGCGCGGTAGGACGCGGCAGGGCCCGCTGCCCCGCAAAACTCCGGCCAAACCCCGGCCCGGCACAGGGCAAGCCGGGGCGGCGAAAATCCCCGAAGACCGGCCGTGCCGGCCCGGAACGCCATCCCTCAAGGAACCCATGCCCGAATCCACGCCGCCCATCGCAACGCCCGCCCACGATCCCGCGCAGGATGAAGACCCCCACCAGTGGCTCGAAGCGGTGGACAGCGAACGCGCCCTGGCCTGGGTGCGCGAGCGCAATGCGCATTCCGAGGCGGTGCTGACGGCCCGGCCCGAATATGCCCCCACGCGCGAGCAGTTGCTGGACATCATGGACGCCAAGGACCGCATTCCCAGCGTGGTGCGGCGTGGCGACTGGCTCTACAACCTGTGGCAGGACGGGCACCACCGCCGCGGGCTGTGGCGGCGCACCACGCTGGCCGGGTACCGCGCGCCCGAACCCGCGTGGGAAACGGTGCTCGACCTGGATGCCCTCGCCCTGGCCGAGGACGAGAACTGGGTCTGGGGCGGGGCCGAAGTGCTGGGTCCGGAGTATCGCCACGCCCTGGTGTCGCTCTCGCGCGGCGGGGCCGATGCCACGGTGATCCGCGAGTTCGACCTGGTGTCGCGGCAGTTCGTCGAAGCGGGTTTCGCCCTGCCTGAGGCCAAGTCGGACGTGACCTGGATCGACGCCGAAACTGTCTACGTGAGCACCGATTTCGGCGAGGGCTCCCTGACCGAATCGGGCTACCCCCGCATCGTCAAGCGCTGGCGGCGCGGCACGCCGCTGGACAGCGCGGTCACGGTGTTCGAGGGCGAGGCGTCGGACGTGGGCGTGGGTGTGGGCGTGGACCGCACGCCGGGCTTCGAGCGCACCGTGTTCACCCGCATGATCGACTTCTACCGCCACGAGGTCTGGCTGACCGAGGGGCCTGCCGAAGCGCCGGATGCCGCCCCCGTGCGGCTGGACGTGCCGGACGACGCCATTCCCGACTTCGTGCGCGGCACACTGCTGCTGGAGCTGCGCAGCGACCTGGTGCTGGGGGAGGCGCACTTCGCCGCCGGCTCGCTGCTGCATGCCGACGCGGCGGCCTGGCTGCGCGGCGAGCGCCGGGCTGCGGCGCTGTTCACCCCCACGGCCACGCGCTCGCTGGCCGGCTACGACACCACGCGCGACCACGTGCTGCTGCAGGTGATGGACAACGTGGCCGAGCGGCTGGAGCTGTGGCACCGGCCCGGGGGCGAGGGCGGTCCCTTCGTCGGCCGCGCGGTGGACACGCCGTTCCCCGGCCAACTGGGCGTGACGGCCCTGCACGACCCGCTGCTGGCTGACGATCCGCTGGCCGAGCATTACCTGCTGTCATACACCGACTTCACCACGCCCGCCTCGCTGTTCCTGGCCAGCACCGCCCACGACGAGCGCGAGTTGCTCAAGGCCGGGCCGGCGCGCTTCGATGCCGAAGGCATGCGCACCGAGCAGTGCTTCGCCACCTCGGCCGACGGCACGCGCGTGCCGTATTTCGTGCTGTGGCCGCGCGGCGCGCAGGCCGATGGCGGCAACCCCACGCTGATCTACGGCTACGGCGGCTTCGAGCATGCGCTCACGCCCTGGTACGCCGCCGACTACGGCCGGGCCTGGTGCGAGCAGGGCGGCGTGCTGGTGGTGGCCAACCTGCGCGGCGGCGGCGAGTACGGGCCGGCGTGGCACCAGGCGGCGGTGCGCGAACACAAGCAGCGCAGCTACGACGACCTGATCGCCATCGCGCAGGACCTGATCGCGCGCGGCGTGACCCGGCCCGCGCACCTGGGCATCCAGGGCGGCAGCAATGGCGGGCTGCTGGTGGGCGCGGTGATGGTGCAGCGGCCCGACCTGTTCAACGCGGTGGTGTGCCAGGTGCCGCTGCTGGACATGCGGCGCTACCACACGCTGCTGGCGGGCGCGTCGTGGATGGCCGAGTACGGCGATCCGGACGACCCGGCCGACTGGGCCTTCATCGCGCGCTACAGCCCCTACCACCAGGTGCGGGCCGATGCGCGCTATCCCCGGGTGCTGTTCACCACCTCGACACGCGACGACCGGGTGCACCCCGGCCACGCGCGCAAGATGGCCGCGCGCATGCTGACGCAGGGGCACGACCTGCTGTACTACGAGAACACCGAAGGCGGCCACGGCGGCGCGGCCGACAACGCGCAGCGTGCCCACCTGCTGGCGCTGGAGTTCGCCTACCTGTGGCAGCAGCTGGGCCCGCGCCCCGCGGCGGCCAACGCCGCCGGCTGAATGCCGTGTCGGCCGCAGCGGCGCAG
>NZ_BAAJYR010000269.1:0-4736 GCF_057546605.1 Acidovorax sp. KPB24-03
CGCCCCAGGGCGTCGTAGGCGTAGCGGCTGGCCAGGCGGCCCTGGGTGCGCAGCACTTCCCGGTGCAGGTCGTCGCGCTCGATGTCGGCCACGACCACGCCGTCCAGATGGATCTGGTGCAGATGCCCGCTGCCGTAGTACAGGTGGTGCAGCGTGCGCCCATCGGGCAGGCCCGTCTCGGTGCGGTTGCCCAGGGCATCGTGGGCATGGCGCAGCTCGGTGCGCTCGCCGGTGGCGGCGTCGGTGGCGGCCTCCTTCACCACATCGCCGAGGGCGTTGTAGGCGTACTCCAGCGTGTGGACCGGGGCCTGCGTCTCAGCGTCCAGCATCTGCGCGCGCACCAGCCGGTGCAGCGGGTCGTAGGCAAAGCGCTGCAGCAGGGCGCCGCCCGGCGCGCCCTCGCCGGAGGGAAGGATCTGCTTTTCCTGCAGGCGCCCGAGCGCATCGCGCCGGTAGAGCGTGCGGATGGGCGAGGCCGGCACGTGCCCGGCAATGCCCTGCAGGCGCACGTCGTCCTCGCCCGGGTGTTCCACCAAGGCCACCACGCGGCCGGCGGGGTCGTAGTCGAGGGCGTGGCGGCTGCCATCGGGTCGGCGCTCTTCCAGCAGGCGGTCGGCGCTGTCGTAGGCGAACTCGTAGCTGGCGTGGTTCTCGTTGACCAGCATGGCCAGGCGGTGCGCTGCGTCGTAGCCCAGGTGGATGGCGCGGCCGTTCGGGGCCTGCAGGGTCAGCAGCTGGCCATGCAGGTTGTACTGGTAGCGGGTCGCACGCTGGCTCGAATCGCTGGTGGAGGCCAGCCGGCCGGCCGCGTCGTAGGCGTAGTTCTGCACGCTGCCATCGGGGTGCTGCACGCTCAGCAGGCGGCCCAGCGGGTCGTGGATGTACTGGGTGGACTGGCCCAGGGCATCGGTGCGCACCCGCAGATGGCCGTTGGCGTCGTATTCGAATCGGGTGGTCTTGCCCGAGCAGTCGGTGTGGCTGGCCAGCAGGGCCTGCGGCGTCCAGCGCCATTGCTGGCGGCCCCCGTTGGCATCGGTGGTGAGCACGGGCAGGCCGCGCGCGTCGTACACGGTGGCCTCCCGGTAGCGGGCGTCGGCCGGGGTGCCCGAAGGGTCTTGATCCGGCGCAAGGGACGCATCCGGCGCATCCTGCGCCAGGGGCGGGCCCAGCACTTCGGTGCAGTTGCCGCGTTCGTCGTATTCGTAGTGCCAGCGCGAGCCGTCCACAGCCGTCGTGGCGCGGATGCGCTGCAGGCGTTCGTGCCAGTCGATGCGCGCACTCTGGCCCAGCGGGTCGGTGGCGTGCACGAGGTTGCCCAGGCGGTCGTAGTCGAAGGTGAAGCGGCCGCCATCGGCGCGCGTCCAGGCCCGCAATTGCCACTGGCCGTTCCATTCCATGCGCTGGATGTGGCCCAGGGGGTCTTCGTAGCGGGTGACGTTCTGGTCAGCGTCGTGGTCGAAGAGCTGCACGCGCCCCAGGTGGTCGGTGACGCGCGTGCGGCGGTCGCCGTCGGCTTCGCCGGGCAGGTCGTATTCGAAGGTCCAGCTGGTTGCCGGCAGGCCGCCGCCCGCATCGTCGAGCCAGTGCCGCAGCACGCGGCCTTGCGGGCCCGGCCGGTCCCACTGGTAGTGGGCGACCAAGCCGCTTTCGAAGGTCTGGGCCACCATCGTGTGCTGTGCCCATTCGAAGCGGCGCACCGTGCGGCCGGTGCGGTCGGTCACCTGGACCAGGTCGCCTTCGGTGCTGTAGCGGTATTCGACCAGGGTGCCAGGCGGCCCGCCCGCGGTGAGGTCGATGCGCAACAGGCGCGGCCCACTGCCGGCCACCGCGTCCGGGGTGTAGTGCAGCGCCAGCCGGTGGCCGCTGGTGTCGGTGATGTGGCGCACCAGGCCCTGGGCGTCGCGGTGGTAATCGATGGCGTTGTGGTTCAGGTCGGCCCATTGCAGCAGGGACAGGCGCTCG
The DNA here is from genome assembly GCF_057546605.1 of Acidovorax sp. KPB24-03. Lineage (NCBI taxonomy): Bacteria > Pseudomonadati > Pseudomonadota > Betaproteobacteria > Burkholderiales > Comamonadaceae > Acidovorax > Acidovorax sp. KPB24-03. The sequence continues at coordinate 1,963 of NZ_BAAJYR010000269.1, forward strand.
CCATTGGCCTGGCTCCGGCGCGCGCCGAAGGTGTAGACCCAGCCCACCGAGGGCATGCCGATGTAGTAGACCCCGCCTTCGCTGCGGCTCAGTTGCAGGCCCTCGGGCACGCTGAACATCTGCCCGCCCGGCGGCAGGTCGTCGAAGGGAATGCCGCGACCCTGCTCGTCGATGTAATGCGCCTTGCCGTCCTGGAACACCAGCTCCACGCTGAACGGCAGGCTCCAGCCGGTTCCCAGCACGCCGGTGCGCGCGTCGGTGGAGGCATAGGTGCGCTGCCACACGATGGGCAGCGCGCCGCTCAGCGCGAAGTCGGTGTCGTCGTCGCCCAGCAGCACCTTGGCCCCGGTGACGGCGTGCACGGGCTTGCCCTGCAGCAGGTTGCCCAGGGCGGTGCCGGCGCTGTTGCCCGCGCCCTTCGCCGCGCCCTGCCCGCCATCGAAGGAGGGCATGACCTCGCCCAGCACCTTGGCGCCGACCACACCCATGCCCACGGCAATGCCGAAGCACTTGATGCCGGCTTTCAGGGCGCCCGCGGCCCCGCCCAGGATGCCGGCCCAGAACCGGGCCTTGGCCGCCAGCTCGCGGTCGGAGTCCGGGATTTCCTGCGCCCGGAAATTGGCCACGGGCACCGACTCGCCGCCGAAGTTGACGTCCTCCGAGCCCTTGCTGATCTTGGCCTCGCAGTCCACGTAGTCGCCCTCGCGGCCGGCGCGGAAGGTGTCGATGAAGATGTTCTCGCTGCCGAAGTTGACGAGGCTGGGCGGCATGCTGTGCTTGTCGCACATGGCCACGTCCAGCCCGGCGCGGATGGCAGGCAGCTTGTTGATGAAGACCGTGGCGACCCCGTCGCGGTGAGCTCGCCGCAATCGGAGCTGAAACTTCGCCCCAGCGCCTCCCCGAACGACTGGAAGAAGTCGCCCACCAGGCTGAACATGTGGCTCACCACCAGCGTGCCCACGAACACGGCCGCGCCGATCAGAAAGCCCGCCAGGGTGCCGAGCCCCGGGCAGGCGATGGTGCCCACGGCCGCGCCGATCGCCACCGCCGCCCCGAACTCGATCGCCACCGCCGTGGCCGCCCCCCGCCGCATGGCCCTCGCGGGCGTAGGTGTGGGCGATGGGATCGTGCAGGCGGGCGGCTTTGGGCATGGAGCGCGGAAGGAAGGTACGCCGGTGGGCGGGTTTGTAAAAGGCCGTGCGGTCTGTCGCGAAGGCGGCGTGGAGCCTTGGGGGCGTGCCTTACTGCGGCCGCACGCGCACGCTTTGCAGGATGGACGCCCACTGCGCTTCGTGGTGCGGCTTCCAGGGCGCCGCATGGGTGCCGGTGAGCACCAGCGCCTTGCGCTCGGGCAGCTCGATCAGCACGATGCGCTGGTACAGCGTGTGACCTTGCTTGCTGTACGAGACCGAGGCCCCCACGGCGTTGGGGGCAGCGGTCTCGTTGGCCGGCGGCTCACCGGCGGGGCCGTGCAGCGGCAGGCGCGCCCGGCTCATGTCGAGCTGCTTGTAGCTCTTGCCCACGGTGGACAGCGCACGCAGCTGCTCCTGCAGCAGCGCCTCGATCCCGCTGCCTTCGTCGAAGTAGTCGCGGGTGACGACCACGTTGAACGGCAGCGCCGGGTCCCCGAAGATGAGCACGTTCACGCTGCGGTCGATGAAGCCGTCGGAGGGCAGCTCGAACGCCGCCTCCTGGATGTGGTATTGCATGGATGGATTCCTAGGCTGCTGCCGGCGATGCCGGTGGGTCAGCAGTTCATGTTGATGGGCTTGCCGAACTCGTCGAGGCTTTCCGTGAAGCGCAGCAGGCCCTTGCGCACGCCGACGATCTCGATGTCCCCGTCCTTGGTGAGCTTGATGTACGCCTTGCCCTTGCCGCACACCAGGGTGATGCTGTCGGCCGCCTCCAGGCGGATGTGCTGTCCGGCATCGACCAGGACCGAATCCTGCGTGGCCTTGATGTTGACGTTCTCGTGGCCCAGCACGCTCGCATCGAGCGTCTTGGACGCCATGGTGATGTTCTGGTTGGCCGTGAGGTTCATGTGGCCGGCCTGCGCCTCGGAGGCCACGTCGCCCTGGGTCACCGTGTTGCGCTGCCCGCCCTGGGAGACGTGGGTGAGCATGCCGCCCTTGGCCAGCTGGGTGAGCTGCGCGCCGCTCGATACCGTGATGTGCTGCGTGGCGTGCATCGATGCGCTCTGCCCGGAGCTGATCACGATGGGCTTGGGGCTGATCATCGAATGCCCCTCGGGGCTGACGATGGACACGATGGGTTTCGTGATGTCCTTGGACAGCTCGCGCAGCGCCTGCGACTGCGGCATGGCCGGGTCGGTGTTGGTCGGCATGCTGACCTCGGGCCCGCCCCCTCCACCGCCGTCCCCACCGGCATCGGCAAAGGCGGCGACGGCCGCGGCGGCCTTCGCCAGGGACGACGCCCCGGCCTGGCCGCCGACCATGGAGGCCACGCCCGCGCCCAGGGCCATCATGTGCGAGGTCTTGAGGCCATTGATGGCGCCGATGGCCGAGTCCATGGCCTTCACGGCGCTTCCGGCCTCTTTCATCAGCGCCGCGGTGCCGGCCAGCCCGCTGCCCAGCTGATCGAACCCGTCCGGGTTGTTGCTCGCCACCTTGGAGGTGAAGTCCTGCGGGTATGTGGTGATCAGCAGCCCCTTGTCCGCCCGGATCGACCCCCACAGGTCCGTGCGCAGCTCGAACCCGTACCCGCGCTGCGAGCCGCTGCCCTGGTGCATCAGGTACCCCATGTTCAGGTACGTG
>NZ_BAAJYR010000270.1:0-4723 GCF_057546605.1 Acidovorax sp. KPB24-03
CGGTGCCGGGGGCGGGCCGAGCGGGGCGGCGGCACGCCGCCCGTGCCCTGGACCGCCGATGCGACGACCGAGCGGAACTGCTTGAGGTCCACCGGCTTGGTGAGGTAGTCGAAGGCGCCCGAGCGCAGGGCCTCCACCGCGTTCTCGGCCGAGCCATAGGCCGTCATGACCACGCAGCGCTCGCGCCGCTGCTGGTCGCGCAGCTCGTGCAGCAGCTCCATGCCGAAGCCGTCCGGCAGGCGCATGTCGGTGATCACGGCGTCGAACTTGCGGGCCTGCAGCTGCTGGCGGGCCTCCTGCAGGTTGCCTGCCGTCTCGACCCGGTAGCCTTCGCGCAGCAGCGTCAGCTCGTACAGGGTGCGCAGGTCGGGTTCGTCATCGACGACGAGGATCGTGGCGGCGTTGGCGTTCATGGACAGGTGCGGGCGGGGTCAGACGACGATTGTGTCAAACAGCGTGGTGTTCGGGTCCTGCGGCCGGGCGTTCTTGCGGAACACGACCGTGAACGCATTGCCGCCGACCGCCCCGCGCGGCAGGTTGCGGGTGAGGCGCTGGTAGCCGATCGACGCGCCGTGCCGCTGGCACAGCTCGCGGCAGATATAGAGGCCCAGCCCGCTGGAGCGGCTTTCCGAGGAAAAGAAGGGCTCGAACAGGTGGCGCTCCACGGTCTTGTCCAGCGGCGCCCCGTCGCTCCACACCTGCAGCCCCACGGCGCCAGCCGCGCTGACGTAGGTGGCCACGTAGAGCGAGTCCGGCTCGCCGCCCATGTAGCGCAGCGCGTTGTCGAGCAGGTTGACGAGCACGCGGCGCAGGTGTTCGGCGTCGAACTCCACGGGCGCGCGGCCCGCCTCCAGCGCGAGCTGGGCCCGGCGCTTGCCCGGGTCCTGCGCCTGCCAGTCGCCCCAGGCCTGCGCGACCGCATCGCAAAGCACGACGGTGGAGGCGGGGGCATGGCTGATCTGGTGCTGCACCCGGGCGATGTCCAGCACCTCCTCCGCGATGCGGGCCAGCCGCTCGGCGTTCTGCTGCACCATGTGGGCCAGGCGCTTCTGGCCGGGCTCGTGCAGTTCTTCTTCCAGCAGGGCATTGGCCTGCATGATGGCCGCAAGGGGATTGCGGATCTCATGGGCCACGGCGGCCGACATGCGGCCCATCGAGGCGAGCTTTTCGGTGCGCAGGCGGGCCTCCATCTCGCGCAGGTCGTGCAGGAACATCACGCACAGGTGCTCGCCCCCGGTCTCGCGCGCGATCTCCTGCGACGACGTGAGCCAGGCCCGTACGTGCAGCGCCAGCGGGCTTTGCCCCGGGTGCAGCACGTCCACGTCGGCGCTTTGCGGCTGGCCTTTCTGGAAGGTCTGGCGCGCCATGGCCAGCAGCGGCTTCCAGGGCGAGGAATGGGCCATGGAGAACGGCAGGGCGTGGCGGGCGTTGGTGCCCAGCAGCCGCAGCGCCGCGGGGTTGGCGATGCGCACGGTGTCGCGCTGGTCCAGCACCAGCACGCCGTCCGACAGGTTGTGGATGACCAGGGCGCTCACCTGTTCCTGCACCTTGGCCGCCATCTGGCTGGCCTGGGCCAGCTGCTGTTCCCGGTTCAGGCGCGAGGCGAGCTGGTGCACCAGGTAGGCGACGATGAAGTAGCCCGTGCCGGTGAGGGCCGTCTGGAAATAGCGCTGCGTGGCGTCGGAGCCGCCGCTGCTGCCCAGCCACCAGGCCCATGCCAGCAGCAACAGCGTCACCGCCGCGGTCGTGCCCAGGGCCAGGGTCAGCGTGCCCAGCACGCCGGCCATCAGGATGGGCAGGCCGAACAGGGGCGTGAAGTTCATGGAGCCCACGTGCAGGATCTGCAGCGTGCTGATCAAGGCCAGGTCCACGCCGATCGAGCACATCCACTGCAGCCACGAATGGGGCCCGGGCGGCGCATTGCCGGCCAGCACCAGCAGCAGCACGGTAGCCACCAGATAGCCGGCGCAGATGCCCAGCAGCAGGGGTTCGTAGGACTGGTTCAGCGCCACGCCCAGGCCCTGCAGCAGCAGCAGGGCGGCGGCCACCATGATGCGGCCCGACAGGAAGCTGCCCCACAGCCGGGCGAAGGGGGCGTCGGCGGACAGCAGGGCGCTGGCGCGTTTCAGGGCCGGCACGGGCGGAGGCCTTTCACGCCGGCCCTTGGCGCTGGTGCTCGGGAGTGCAGTAGCTCGCGCCGCCGTCGGTCAGCGCCTCGGAGCGGGGGATGTGCACGCCGCACCGGGCGCAGGACACCATGGCCTGCGGCAAGGCGGGGCGCGCCGCGGCGGGCGGTGGCATCTCCCGGCGCCGCTGGTTGCGCCACACCCCGAACGCGATGACCAGCACCGCCAGCAGGACGAGGTACTTCATGCGGCGCGTCCCAGGACCACTTCGAGCACGAAGCGCGAGCCCACGTAGGCCAGCAGCAGCAGGCCGGCGCCGGCATACAGCACGCGCACGGCGCTGCGCCCGCGCCAGCCGAAACGCGCGCGCCCGATCAGCAGCACCGCGAACGTGATCCATGACAGGACCGAGAACACCGTCTTGTGCTCCCACCTCCAGGCCCGGCCGTACAGCGTTTCGCCGAACAGCCAGCCGGCCACCAGCGTGGCGGTGAGGAGCACGAAGCCGGCCATCACGAAGCGGAACGTGAGGCGCTCCAGGGTGAGCAGGGGGATGCCGCTGTGCGGGTCCGCGGCCTGGCGGATCTTGCGCTCCGCGCGGGTCATGAGCCAGGCATGGACCACGGCGGCGGCGAACAGTCCGTAGGACGCGATGCCCAGCGCCAGGTGCAGCGGCAGCCAGGCGGATGCGTTCACGTGCAGGGGCTGCCCCGGAAACAGCAGCGCGAGCACCACCGCCACGGAGCCCAGGGCGCCCAGCAGCCAGCGGGCCTGGAGTTCGGGAAACATCTGGCGTTCGACGGCATACACGGTGAGGACCAGCCATGCCGTCATGGAGAGGGCGGGCGCGAAACCGAAGTGCGGCGTGCCTCCGAGCAGGCTGTAGGCCAGCACCGCCGCGTGCAGGCCCCAGGCGACCCAGAGCGCGGTGCGGCCCGTTTTGCCGCCGAACCGCGCGGCGGCCGCGGCGGGGGCGGCGTAAGCCATCGCCGCGGACAAGGCCAGCAGCCAGCTGACGGGAGACGCACTGGGTAAAATCATGGACTCACAGTTTAGCCCTTCGCCCGCCCCCGGCGGACCTGCCTGCGGCACCAGCCGCCCAGGCACAGGGGCACTTCCGGAACACTCCTATGGCCTCCGCCCTTACCGAAAAACTCACGCGACTCGTCAAGGAGATGCGCGGCCAGGCCCGCATCACCGAATCCAACGTCCAGGACATGCTGCGCGAAGTGCGCATGGCGCTGCTGGAGGCCGACGTGGCCCTGCCGGTGGTGCGCGACTTCATCGCCCGCGTGAAGGAAAAGGCCCTGGGCCAGGAGGTGCTGGGCTCCCTCAAGCCGGGGCAGACGCTGGTGTCCATCGTGAACCGCGAGCTGGCCGCCACCATGGGCGAGGGCATCGCCGACATCAATCTGGCGGCCCAGCCGCCCGCGGTGATCCTCATGGCCGGCCTGCAGGGCGCGGGCAAGACCACCACCACCGCCAAGCTGGCCAAGCACCTGATCGAAAAGCGCAAGAAAAAGGTGCTCACCGTGTCGGGCGACGTGTACCGGCCCGCCGCCATCGAGCAGCTCAAGACCGTGACGGCGCAGGCCGGCGCCGAGTGGTTCCCGAGCACGGCCGACCAAAAGCCCCTGGACATCGCCCGCGCGGCCATCGACTACGCCAAGCGGCATTATTTCGACGTGCTGCTGGTGGACACGGCCGGGCGCCTGGCCATCGACGAAACCTTGATGAACGAAATCAAGGAACTGCACGCTGCGCTGAACCCGGTCGAGACGCTGTTCGTCGTCGATGCCATGCAGGGGCAGGACGCCATCAACACCGCCCGCGCCTTCAAGGAGGCGCTGCCGCTCACCGGTATCGTGCTGACCAAGCTGGACGGCGACTCGCGCGGCGGCGCGGCGCTGTCGGTGCGCCAGGTGACCGGTGCGCCCATCAAGTTCGCCGGGGTGTCCGAGAAGATCGACGGCTTGGAAGTGTTCGATGCCGAGCGCCATGCCGGCCGCATCCTGGGCATGGGCGACATCGTCGCGCTGGTCGAGCAGGTGAGCGCGGGCGTGGACATGGAGGCGGCGCAGAAGCTCGCGGCCAAGGTCAAGAGCGGCGACGGCTTCGACCTGAACGACTTCCTGTCGCAGTTGCAGCAGATGAAGCAGATGGGCGGCCTGTCCAGCCTCATGGACAAGCTGCCGGCCCAGTTCTCCGCCAAGGCCGGCCAGGTGGACATGGACAAGGCGGAGAAGGACATCCGCCGCAAGGAAGGCATCATCCAGAGCATGACGCCCCTGGAGCGCCGCAAGCCCGAGCTGATCAAGGCCACGCGCAAGAAGCGCATCGCCGCCGGCTCCGGTGTGCACGTGCAGGAGGTGAACCGCCTGCTGAACGAGTTCGATCAGATGCAGGGCATGATGAAGAAGATGAAGGGCGGCGGCCTCATGAAGATGATGAAGCGCATGGGTGGCATGAAGGGCTTGGGCGGCGGCGGGATGCCGAAGCTGCCGTTCTGACCCGAGCCCCGACGCCCGCCGTGCCGGTCGGATCGTAGGCACCGGCGGCGGTGTTTTGCTATAAAAAATATAGCGATATGCCCTAGT
>NZ_BAAJYR010000271.1:0-4689 GCF_057546605.1 Acidovorax sp. KPB24-03
CTGGCTGGAGGCCGCCTTCGGCGGGCACGGCGACGCCACTGCGGGCGACCCCGCGCGCTGGCTGGCACAGGCCCAGCGGCAGGGCGAAGCCAGCACACCCCTGCCCGGCGGCCTCCAGTTGCAGGCCCGCCCACCTGGGCGCGAGCGGCCTGGCCGAGTCGATGCTGCTGCTCAGCCAGAGCCCGGCCGCAGGCGCCGCCGCGCCGCGGTTGCCGCCCGTGGCGCTGACCCCGCGAGAGACCGAGGTGCTGTCGTGGCTCGCCAAGGGCAAGACCAACCGCGACATCGCCGACATCCTCGGCATGAGTCCGCGCACGGTGAACAAGCACCTGGAGCACATCTTTGAAAAGCTCGGCGTGGAAACGCGCACCGCCGCGGCGGCGCTGGCGGGGCAGCTGCTGCAGGACTAGGTTCGGGCCACGGCGCCCTTCGACATCGCGCGCCTCCGCCCCCTGCGTGGCCGAGGCCAGTTCCTTGTTGACCGGTCAGCGCGTCATCGGGACCGTTCTCCAGCATGATGAGCGCAAGCGTTCTGCCGGCACGAAAGCTATAGTTTGTACGGCGCAACGGAGCCCTGCTTCGCAAAACTTTCTTGCGGTGAATCCGAAACCTGGGTGCCGTCAAAACATGGCTGATCGAACGAGAAACTGAATGAGACTGCGCTTTCCTCGCTGGCGTGAAGGCCAAAGACCGATCACCTTGTTTGCAGTTCTGACCATGGCGTTCTTCTATGCCATTGTTGTTCTGCGAAATGAATGGGGACCTGCCACTGCAGGCTGTGGCGTGGTTGTTTTCGCGGTCTCGGCCTTGCTGTCGTGGAGAAGCTGGCTTGTGGCCCAAGAGGAGGTTGAGATCACCACCAACAGAACACTGGTCATTCACAGGCGGGGTTGGTCTGGAAAATCAACAAAGTCGACGTACGCGCTCGATGACTTTGGCGCCATTCGTTCCTACCTGACAGCGGGTGCTCGCCGCATCAACCGGCTTGAGCTCGTGACGCTTTCAGGCCGTGAGGCCCTTCTGCTTGCCTCGCGCATACCTGCGGCCGAGGCAGGCTTTTGGCGCGTTACCGCTGAAAATTTGGAGAATCCCGAACTACTGAAGCTTCGAACCGAACTGGGAAGCAGATGGGGCTTTGTGGACCATGGATTTCAAGGACCGAAGTGGGTGGGAGCCATCATCAAAGGAAGCGAATAGCGTTCGCTCCACCTGCCCGAAATCACGCGTCGCGTCACGCCGGCTTCATATCTCGCCCAAAAACTGCCTCAACAAGTCCGTGACGGCATTGGGGCGCTCCAGGGACGGCAGATGCGCCACGCCGTGCAACGCGATCCCCTCCGCATTCGGCATCTGGTCTGCGGCCCTCTGGGCGCGCTGCTGAACGTGGGGAAAATCCAGGTCACCCCAGACCACCCAGGCAGGCAACCGGATCTCCGCGAGCCGGCCGTACACCGGCACGTTGTCTGTCTCCCCGCCCCGGAGCCTGTTCGCGATGGCGATCGCATTCATCGCCAGGAACAGCTTTCGCGCGTCGCCCCCCACCCGGAGTTCGGGCGACAGGGGGCCGTCCAGCCAGAGGCGTGCCTTGATGTGGTTCAGTGCCTCCCAGTCCTGCGCCTGCTCCGCGAGTTGCTGCGCTCGCAGCAGGCTTTCGATCTCGGGGGGATACGCCGGCGCCGGGGCGCCGCTGAGCGAGGGGGCGATCAGAAAGAGGCCCCGCACCCTGGAGGGATGGCTCAACGCCATCTCCAGCGCGATGCGGCCGCCCTGGGAACAGGCCACCACGACGGCCGGTTCCGTCACGCCCAGGCCCTCCAGAACGGCCAGCCCATCCGCCATTGATGACGAATCGGCCGTGCGCGGGGGCGAGTCACCGAATCCGGGGCGGTCATAGGCCATCACCCGGCAGGTGCCGGCCAGTGCGCCCATCTGGGCCGCCCACATGCGCCTGTCGCACACCGCAGCGTGGAGGAACACGACGGGCAGGCCTTGCCCCATGGCCTGCACCGACAGCAGCGATCCTTGCGACGGGAGGGTCCTCGTTTCTGTCATCGCGCTCTCCAGGTGATCGCATGGCGTTGGAATGGGCTGCCTTGGGTGGTGGGATCTCCGGCGGCGGCTGTGCGCATTGTCATCGGTGCGCGAGCGTCAGGACGGCAATGGCACCCCACCCAGGCGCTCGGCCAGAAAGTCGATGAAGCTGCGCAGCTTGAGCGGCATCTGCCGCCGGCTGGCATAGACGGCATACAGCGTGCCCACGAACTCCGTATCGCCCGGCAGTTGCACCAGCCGACCGCTGGCCAGGTCGTCGTCCACCAGCCATGCGGGCAGGAAGGCCGCGCCCATGCCGGCCACCACGGCGTGGTAGCTCAGGGTGCTGTCGCTGGACTTCATCACGGCGTCGATGTGCCGGTGCATGCCTTCCTGCAGGGCATTCTTGAGGCGCTCGAGCTGCACGTAATTGGGCATGACCATCGGGATGGGCCGGGGCGCGCCGGCCGAATCAACGCCCCCGTCGGGGCCGGGCTGGAAGCCGGGCGCCGCGACCAGATGGAACGCCATCTGGCACAGGGGCCGCGCGATCAGCTGGGGCGCGGGCTCGGCGGTCATGCGCAGCGCCACGTCGAACCCCTCCGAGACGAGGTCCACCATGCGGTTGTCCAGGTACAGGTCCAGCCGCACCTCGGGGCAGGCACGGCGGTAGTCGGCCAGCAGCCGGGCAAAGCGCGGGGTGGCACACCACACCGGGGCGCTGATGCGCAACTCGCCCCGCGGCCGGTTCTGCCCGTGGCCCACCGAGGCCGCGGCGGCGTCGAGCAGTTCCAGCGCCTGCCGGCCTTGCTCGTAGAAGGCCGTGCCGGCCTCCGTCAGGCTCATGCTGCGGCTCGTGCGGTGCAGCAGGCGCGCGCCCAGCGTGCGTTCCAGCCGGGCGATGTGCTTGCTCACCATGGGCGGCGCCATGCCCAGGCGGTCCGCGGCGGCACTGAAGCTGCCGGCTTCGACGATCGCCTGGAACACGCGCAGGCCGGTCAATTCCAGGTCTGCAGGGTTCATGGTTGCCAAAAAAGGAAAGAATGCCATCACTCTAACGCCATCGATTTCCTTTGGGGGAAATCTTAAATTGCGTCCAGTCCCATTCCCTTTCATCGCCACGCGCTGTGGCCCCTTTGGAGAACCGCCATGCCCGCCACCCCGTATTCGCCCACCGCCGCCACCCCGTCCGCGGGCCGGGCGCTGCGCATCGGCCTCTGGATCGCCCAGGTGCTGGTCGCCGCGGTGTTCTGCGCCTCGGGCGTCGTGAAGCTGACCACGCCCATTCCCGAACTGAGCGCGATGATGCCGTGGACGGGGCAGTACCCCGTCGCCTTCGTGCGGGCCATCGGGCTGATCGACATCGCGGGCGGCCTGGGCATCCTGCTGCCCGCGCTGACACGCATCCTGCCCCGGCTCACCGTGCTGGCGGCCCTGTGCTGCGTGGTGCTGCAGGGGCTCGCCATCGCCTTTCACCTGAGCCGGGGCGAGGCGATGGTGGTGCCGCTCAACCTCGTGCTGCTGGCGCTGTGCACCTTCGTGCTGTGGGGCCGCGCCCGGCGCGCGCCGATCCGCCCGCGCGGCGCCTGACACCCTCGCTGGCGCCTTTCGCCCTCGACCGCACCACCCACCCCCACGGACCACCGCCATGCACCCGCCCTCCTCCCCCCTGCCCACCTATTTCCTGTCGCACGGCGGCGGCCCCTGGCCGTACGTGCCCGAGATGCGCCGCACCATGCGCGCGCTCGAGCAGTCGCTGCAGGACATCCCGCGCCAGATCGCCACCCGCCCGCAGGCCGTGCTGGTGGTGTCCGGCCACTGGGAGGACGAGGCCTTCGCCGTGATGTCCAGCCCCCGGCCGCCGATGGTGTACGACTACCACGGCTTTCCGCCCCACACCTACGAGGTGCGCTACCCGGCGCCGGGCGCGCCGGCCCTGGCGCAGCGGATCGCGGCCCTCATCGGGGCCGCGGGCCTGCCCAGCCGGCTCGATGCGGAGCGGGGCTTCGACCACGGCACCTTCGCGCCGCTGCAGGTGATGTACCCGGCCGCCGACGTGCCGGTGATCCAGGTGTCGCTGCAGCGCGATCTGGACCCGGCCCAGCACCTGGCGCTCGGCCGCGCGCTGGCGCCGCTGCGCCATGAAGGCGTGCTGATCGTCGGCAGCGGGCTGAGCTACCACAACCTGCGCCGCTTCGGCGAGGCCGGGCGGGCGCCTTCGGTGGCGTTCGACCAATGGCTGCAGGACGCGCTGGTGCACGCGGATCCGGCCGACCGGCCCGCGCGGCTGATGGGCTGGGAGAGCGCGCCAGCCGCCCGCATCGCCCACCCGCGCGAGGACCACCTGATTCCGCTCATGGTCGCGGCTGGCGCGGCCGAGGCCGAACGGGCCGACTGCGTGTACCACGAGGAAGGCGTGTACGGCGGCGTGACGGCGTCGAGCTTTCGCTTCGGCGCCGGCGCGGCGCACTGAAACGCCCGGCAACGCCTGGCCCGGGCGCTTCGGGCATCATGGGCAGCCTCTTTCACTGCACGCCGCCGCGCCACGCCATGAAGCCCCTTCCCGCCCCCGCACGCCTGTCCCCGCTCTTCGTGGCGGCCACCCTGATCCTGGGCGCAGGCGCGGCCACGGCCCAGACGGCCCCGGCCCCAGCACCC
>NZ_BAAJYR010000272.1:0-4680 GCF_057546605.1 Acidovorax sp. KPB24-03
TGCCTGTGCCTGTGCCTGTGCGCCGGGGCCGGCCCCCATCTGTACGCGCGGATTCTCCCGATGGGGCTCCCGGCTCGAAGCGCCCGGCACGCCCCTGGTGCGGTCAGCGCGTGCGGCGCCATCCCTTCCGGCCTGTTGGACGGCAACGCCACCTCGCGGTGCGGCTGTGCTGCCCCGGGCACTGCCCGCGGGTCTGCAGCAGCATGGGCCTGCATTGGGGGTTGGCCAGGAACGCTGGGCAGCGCTGCCCGCGGGGCATGCACCCGCTCCTCCGCGCGCCCGGCGTTCTGGAATTCACGCGCCCCCTGGGGTCGCTGCGGAGGCACCATGGCCTGAACCTGCGGCGATGGCACCACGGCAGACTGGCCTGGCGGCACAAGATGCCGGTCCTGGCCCGGAGCGTGCGGCAGCATGGCCGCCTGCGCCATGGCATGGTGGTCGCGGTCTGGCGGGACACGCGATGCCATCGGATTCATGGCCGGCATCGGAGCGGCCGGCGCTGCCGGCATCGCGGCCGCCACGGCCGCAGGACGGCCGCCGTCCGGCGCACGCTCGTAGATGTTGTTCACGGTGACGCGGTTGTGGATGTTCTCCACCACCGTGCGGGACTGCGAGATGTAGGTGTTGCCCCGGTACACCACGGCGGGACGCACCACCGGCGGCGGTGGCAAGGGCGCGCCCTGGGCCCAGGCCGCGCGCTCCGGTGGCCGACCCCAGTTGACGCCCCAGGCATCCCAGCCCCAATGGTGGTGGTGCGATGCGACCGCGCCCACCAGCACGCCGGCGCCGAAGGCCAGCGCGCCCACGGCCACGGGGTCGGGCCCCACGGCCACCCCTGACGAATAGACCGGGGCGGGCGCGGCCCAGCGATAGCTCGAGTACAGCGGCACCGGCGTGCCATAGACCACCTGCGGGTCATAGCGCGGCACGTACACCGCCTGGACGTCGGCCGGTTCGATGGAGATGTAGGTGGGCGGCGGCACCACCACCGTGGGCCCGCTATAGACGGCCACGGGTTGCTGCAGGTCCGCCGGTGGCGGTGGGCTCGGCTGCGCGGCCGTGACGGTGGCCACGCGCAGGTGCGGCGAGCTTTTGAGCGTGCCCGCCTTGCTGGCGCGCGAGCGCATGACCTGGATGGCGTTCATCACGTCCGTCGGGTCGTTGTAGTAGGCCTTGCCCAGCGCCACCGTCCAGGGCAGGTTGGAGGCCATCTGCTCCAGCACGTTCGGGAAGGCGGTCAGCGACTTGATGCTCGGGTCCCACGGTTGCTGGTCCACCGCATCCGTCAGCGCGGCAGCCTTCAGCGACGGGTTTTGCCCCAGCCAGGTTTCCGCGGCCGTGACTTGGTCGGGGTAGGTCGCACCGGCCAGCACCTGCGCCACCAGCTTGTCCGGATACAGCGCGATGGGAGCAACCATCTGGTAGAGCGCATCCGCGCTGGGAGGCGTGTAGCGGACGGCCACGGGGCGCGGCCTCCGGCGCAGCCACGGGCGCTGCCGCGGCGGATGGCGCGGGCGGCGGCACCCTCGGAGAAGCGTTCTGGCGATTGCAGGCGGTCAGGGCGCAAACGGCGATGAGCGACAGCGCCATGCCGCGCGATGCGCGCTGCAGGCCCGCAGTGCGGAGGGATGTGGGTGCGGTCGCCGCCGGTTGGAGCGGCAAGGCGGCGTGGGTTTGGGAAGCACGGGGGTCTGCAAGGGGCGCCATGGTTTTTCTCCTGAACCATCCACCGTGGGCCGATGCGAAAACCCGGTCCGGCGTGCGTCGGCACTTCGTCGGCAGATGGTCTCTTCAGAACGGCACGTTATGCCTCGCGTTGACCGCCAGTTGTAGGCCAATGTTCGTCGCGCGCTGTCGGCCCTCGCCCCGGTGCCAGTCACTGCGAAGGCTGGAAGCAGCGTTTTTCGCGGTTAATGGCAGTGCGGGAGGCGACTTTTCCCTTTGAAGGCACCAGCCAGCCACCGGACGCAGCGATAGGCCGAACAACGATTGGTTACCAATGCGCCGAGAAAGCCGCCCCGCTCACGGCAACAGTTCGAGCGCCTGCAGGTAGGCGGGCTGCAGCATCAGTTCGTCCCACGGCTGCGGCAGCGTCTCCGGCAGCAGCGCCACGCGGCGGGATTCGCTGTCGGGGCTGGCATGCCAGCGGCCATCGTCACGGGCCTGCTGCAATCCCGCCAGCAGTTCGTCCAGCGCTTCGCCTTGGCGGTCGCCCTCGCCCACGAGGCTCTGGTTGCACAGCAGCACCAGGTCGCAGCCCGCATCGAGCGCCGCCACGGCCGCATCGGTGTAGCTCACCGTCTGGCCCTCGATGCGGCGCGCGCCTTCCATGCTCAGGTCGTCGCTGAAGACCGCCCCGTCGAAACGCAGTTGCTGGCGCAGGATGTCCTGCAGCCAGCGCCGCGAAAAACCCGCCGGCCGGCTGTCCACCTTGGGATAGATCACGTGGGCAGGCATCACGCTGGTGAGCGTGCTCGACAGCCAGGGGTACGGCGCCGCGTCGTCAGCCAGCAGGGCTTTCAGGCTGCGCGGGTCCACGGGAATGTCCGTGTGCGAATCGGCGCGAACGAAGCCATGCCCCGGAAAGTGCTTGCCGCAATTGGCCATGCCCGCCTGCAGCAGACCGTGCATGAGGCTCTTGGCCAGCAGGGCCACCACGCGCGGATCGCGGTGGAAGGCCCGGTCGCCGATCACGCTGCTGCGGGAAGCGCCGGGCCGCTGCACGCGTCCCGCGTTGCCTCGGGGCGCCTCATCGGACCAGTCGAGGTCCAGCACCGGCGTGAAGCTGAAGTCCACGCCGCACGACCGCAGCTCGCTGCCCAGCACGTAGCCGGCGGCGGTCGCCGCATTGGTGGCGCGCAGCGCGCCGCTGCCGGGCACGGCCTTGGCGCCCCGGCCGTCGCCCTGCATCCACAGCTCGCCGAACGCCCGCATGGGCGGCAGCTGGGTGAAGCCATCGCTGCGAAAGCGCTGCACGCGGCCGCCTTCGTGGTCCACGCAGATCAGCAGATCGTCCCGCACGGCCTTGATGGCGCTGGTGAGCGCCAGCAACTGGGCGCGATCCTGCCAGTTGCGCGTGAACAGGATCACGCCGCCCGTGAGCGGGTGGGCCAGGCGGCGGCGGTCCGCCGCGGTGAGTTCGGTGCCGGCAACGTCGAGGATGAGGGGGGCGTGTTCGAAAGTCATGGCCAGGGGTTCACTCACTTTTTAATAGCAATCCAGGCAATACCGCATTGCGGTGGGACCTTATTTCTTTTCGACCACGCAAAAGCTCGCCGCGTAGTCGGATTCGTCGGTCACGCTCAGGTGGCACTGCAGGCCCTGGGCCTCGAACCATTCCTTGAGCGCGCCGTGCAGCACGATCACCGGCTGCCCGCTGGGCAGCTTGGCCACCTCGCAGTGCCGCCAGGTCATGGGCATGCGCATCCCCATGCCGATGGCCTTGCTGAAAGCCTCCTTGGCCGAGAACCGGGTGGCGAGGTAGCGCACGCCGCGTTCGGGCCAGCGCGCGCCACGCTCGCGCCAGGTGGACAGCTCGCCCTCGGCCAGCACCTTCTCGGCGAAGCGGTCGCCGTGGCGCTCCAGGCTGGCGCGGATGCGGCGGATGTCGCAGATATCGGTGCCGATGCCGTAGATCATGTTTCAGGGTCCAATCTGCCTCCAAGGCATGAAAATCGCCGGCATATTGCTATCAAATCAGGAGCATTTGGCAGCCATGCCCTCTTCGATGCAGCGCTGGTAGGCCTGCACCGTGGCGGCATAGCCCAATTCCAGCGCGTCGGCGATGAGCGCGTGGCCGATGGACACCTCCAACAATCCGGGCACGCCCTGCACGAAGGCGGCCAGGTTGTCGCGGTTCAGGTCGTGCCCGGCGTTCACGCCCAGGCCGGCATCCAGGGCGGCCTGGGCGCCGCGCGGTAGCGCTCCAGTTCGGCGGCCTGGCCTCCGGTGCCCCAGGCGGCGGCATAGGGCTCGGTGTACAGCTCCACGCGGTCGGCGCCCACGGCGCGGGCGGCGGCCATCTGGGCGGGCAGCGGGTCCATGAACAGGCTCACGCGCACGCCCAGTCGGCGGCATTCGGCGATCAGCGGCGCCAGCCGCTCGGCATCCTGCGGAAAGCTCCAGCCGTGGTCGCTGGTGAACTGGTCTTCGCTGTCGGGCACGAAGGTGGCCTGCTGCGGCCGCACCTCGCGGATGAAATCCATGAGGTTCTGCGACGGGTTGCCCTCGATGTTGAATTCGCGGTCCGGCCAGTCCTTCATCAGCGCGGCCAGGTCGTGCACGTCGCCAGCCCGGATGTGGCGCTCGTCCGGCCGCGGATGCACCGTGATGCCCTGGGCGCCCGCCTGCAGGCACAGCAGCGAAGCGCGCGTGACGCTGGGAATGCCCAGGTGGCGCGTGTTGCGCACCAGGGCCACCTTGTTGACATTGACCGACAGGGCGGTGCGGGCGGGAGCGGCGGAGGAAAGGGTCATAGCGATTGCAGGTCCATCATGAGCTGGCGCGTGCGCAGCACCGGGCTGCCGCAATGGTATTGCAGCAGCGTGCGCAACTGGGGTTTGAGTTCGGCCGCCATCGGCGTGCCGGCCTGGGCGATCACGCGCAGCGTGGCGGTGTAGCTGGCGCCCTCGCCCGCCTCCAGCGCGCGCTGCAGCGCCAGCCATTGCGCGCCGGCCAGCG
>NZ_BAAJYR010000273.1:0-4676 GCF_057546605.1 Acidovorax sp. KPB24-03
CCGAGAGCGCCCCCGCGCCCAGCCCAGCCACTCCGTCAGCAGCCCGCCCACCGGTGCGCACAGGCTGGCCGCGATACCCAGCCCGGTGAGGGCCCGCGACATCGCCCGCGCGCCCAGCGCCGGCGTGTAGAGGTCGCGCACGATGGCGCGGGCGCACATCACCACCGCGCCCATGGCCGCGCCCTGCGCCACGCGCCAGCCGATCAGCCATTGCATCGATGGGGCAAGCACGCTCAGGATGGATGCCAGGGTGTAGATGGAAAGACCCGCCAGCAGCACCGGCCGGCGGCCGAAGCGGTCCGACAGCGGCCCCCAGGCGAGTTGCGAGCATCCGAAGGCCAGCAGCAGCGCGCTGAGCGTGAGCTGGGCGGACGCCACGGGTGCGTCCAGGCTGCGCGTGAGCGAGGGCAGCGCAGGCAGGTAGAGATCGGTGGTGACGGGCTGCAGGCTCAGCAGCAGCGCGAGCACGGTGATGGCCAGACCCGGCGCGACGGCCACGGCCGGCGGCTCCTGGCCCGCCGCAGCGAAAGGGGGGACGGACATGCGGGCGAGCCTACCAGATGGGCGCCACCCGACCGGGAGCGCAGATGGCCGTCGCCGCGCACGCCGGCCGGATCAGTACACCTGGAACAGGTCCGCCAGCGCGGCGCGGTACTGCGGCTCGCCCACCGTGTTCGTGCTGTGGTGCGTGCCGCCTTCCACCAGCACGAAGCGCTTGGGCTCCTGGGCGGCGTCGTACAACTTGCGGCCGAGCGTGGGCGGGATCAGGCTGTCGTCGCTGCCGTGCACCACCAGCAGCGGCGAGCCGATGTGCGCGACCTTGCGCGCCGACTCGAAGCGCTGCGTGATGAGGCCCGACACCGGCAGCCAACCCCATTTGAACGTGGCAGACCTCGGGGATGTTGGTGAAGGTGCCTTCCACGATGGTGCCCTTCTCGTCGTTCACCATCGCCGCCAGGTCGATGGCGATGGCGCCGCCGAGCGAGTGGCCGAAGATGTAGCGCGGCTGGTCGGGCGCGCGCTGCGCGAGCCAGTCCCACGCGGCGCGGGCGTCCTCCAGGGCCGTGGTCTCCGACGGCAGGGCCGGGCTGCTGCGCCCGAAGCCGCGGTAGTCGACCGCCAGCACCGAAAACCCCATGCTCTGCATGCGCCGCATGCGGCCCGCCGATCCCGACACGTTCCAGCGCGCGCCGTGCAGGTACAGCAGCACGGGCGCATCGGCTTTGGCGGCCGGCAGCCACAGGCCGTGCAGCTTCTCGGACTTGCCGGTGGCTTTCGAGTCGAATGCGATCCAGACATCTTCCATGTCGTCGGTGGACTGGGCACCGCCCCACGCGCGGTCGCTGGGCTGGAAGATCCACTCGCGCTGCTTGGCGTCGAGGGTGGCGCAACCTGCCGTGACGGCCATGGCGAGGGCGATGGATGAAAGGAGGGGCCAGCGTTTCATGGGTAGGACTGAGTGCCGCGGTGTCGGGAAAGTTCTATGGCAGTGTTTCAGCGGGTATGCCGGCGTCTTGATTGTCTTGGTTGCTCACTTTTCAATAGCAAATCGGGAAATCCCCGGCTTTTCCGGCTTTTGCAAGAAACGCGCCCGTCGATGCGCTTTGTTACATCCGGATTGTGCTGGAGAGATGGCCTGATTTCGGCACCGCTGCCCAGGGCCGGAGCCCGGAAAAGCGCTGATTGACGCTGCAGCGCAGCATCGATAGGCCGTGACGGCCGGACGGGGTGGCCCGTAGGATGGGCACTCCGGTGCAAGGTGGGGCAACAACGCACAACAACGGTGCGTTCGGCGCCGAGATACCGCTGCGGCGACAAAGTTCCCCGAGTCACCGTCCTGTCATGTGGCGCCTCCACAGTGGCGCACTTCAACGATCAACGAGGTAGAGCAATGCACCTGTCTGGTTTCAAAGGGGCCGCGCTGGCCCTGGCCGCCGCTGCCGCCCTGGCCGCCTGTGGCGGCAACGACGATGATTTCCCCACGCTGAACGGCGCCAAGCCCCTGGTGATCGGCCACCGCGGTGCCGCGGGCTACCTGCCGGACCACACGCTGGAAGGCTACAAGAAGGGCATCGAACTGGGCGCGGACTTCATCGAACCGGACCTCGTGGCCACCAAGGACGGCGTGCTGATCGCACGGCACGAACCCAACATCACCGGCACCACCGACGTGTCGCAGCGCCCGGAATTCGCCAGCCGCAAGACCAGGAAGATGGTCGATGGCGTTCAGGAAGAAGGCTGGTTCGCCTCCGACTTCACCCTGGCCGAGATCAAGACCCTGCGTGCCATCCAGCCCCTGGCCGAGCGCGACCAGTCGTTCAACGGCAAGTACCAGATCCCGACGCTGGCCGAAGTGCTGGACCTCGCCCGGTCCGAAGGCACGCGCGTGGGCCGCACCGTGGGCGTGTACATCGAAACCAAGCACCCCACCTACCACGCCAACCTGAACCTCAAGCTCGAGGACCGGCTGCTCACCACGCTCTCGCAGTACGGCTACACCACCGCGGCGTCGCCCGTCATCCTGCAGTCGTTCGAAGTGTCCAACCTCAAGTATCTGCGCACCAAGACCCAGGTGCGCCTGGTGCAACTGGTGGATGCCAACGACATCAAGGCCGACGGCAGCATGGACCTGACCGCGCCCTACGACAAGCCCTATGACTTCGCCGTGGCCGGCGACCAGCGCACGTTTGCCAGCCTGCTGACCCCTGCGGGCTTGAAGGAGGTCAAGACCTATGCGGACGGCATCGGCCCCTGGAAGCCGTACCTGATCCCCTCGAAGCTGGTGGATGACAACAAGGACGGCCAGCCCGATGACCTGAACGGCGACGGCAAGATCGACGAGCGCGATCGCGTGATGATGCCCGCGACCTCCGTCGTGTCCGACGCGCACGCGGCCGGCCTCTTCGTGCACCCTTACACCTTCCGCAGCGAGGCGCGCCGCCTGGCTTCCGACTTCAAGGGCGACCCGAAGGCCGAATACCGCATGTTCTACCGCCTGGGCGTGGACGGCGTGTTCGCGGATTTCCCCGACCACGCCAAGGCGGCGCGGGACGACTGATCCCTCGGTCGACGGCCTGCCGGCGGCAGGCCACCGTTTCGGGGCGCGTCAGAAGCTGTGCTTGACGCCGATGCTCAGCAGGGTCCGGCCCTGCCGCGCCCGACGACCCCGTCCAGTTGCCAGCCCGGTGTCCATTCCCACAGCGCGCCGGTCTGGAACGTGGGCGGGCTGCCACGCTGGCCGAACGCCTCGATGTGCGCCGTGACCGCGCCCCAGGTGGATTCGACCGCGGCACCCCAGGTGGGCAGCCAGCGGTGGTCGGGCGTGTGCAGCGTGCCGGCATTGGCATGCACGGCCCCCCAACTGGCGATGCAGGTGCCCAGCAGGTTGAGGGCCCGCGTGCTGCGCGGCTCCCGGTGGGTGTGCCACAGGCCCACGCTGCTGGCCGCATGGCAGCCTTGCTCGGGCGGCGGCGTCCACTGCCATTTGGCCACCACGCTTTGCACCGTGGCGCGGCCGTCCAGATCGCGCGCCAGCAGGGCGCCCAGTTCCAGACCCGGCAGCGCCACCGGGGCATAGGCCGGCGCCACGTAGAAGGCGCCGCGGTCGCGGTGCACGCCCTCCCACCACACTTCCACGTGCCCTTCGCCGGGGGCATTCACGCCGGCGTCGTCCACCGTGAGGGGCCGCCCCGCGTGGGCCGGTAGCGTGACGGCGGCGATGGCCGCCAGGGCCGCCACGCCATAGCCCTGGCAGGCGGAGCGAAGGTGATGGGGGTGGTGGCGGCGCAGTGGCATGGGTGGGATCCGTATGGCCTGCGGCGCCCGGGATCAGCGTCCGCGCAGGAAGAGGGCGTCCAGCTCGCGCATGGACAGTTGCCGCCAGGTGGGGCGGCCGTGATTGCACTGGTCGGATCGGTCGGTGACTTCCATCTGGCGCAGCAGGGCGTTCATTTCATCGAGGGTGAGCCGGCGGTTGGCGCGCACCGCGCCGTGGCAGGCCATCGTACCCAGAATTTCATTGCGGGCGCGCTGCACCACGGTGCTGGCGTCGTGTGCTGACAACTCCGCGAGCACGCTGCGTGCCAGTTCCACCGCATTGCCCTGGGCCAGCGAGGTGGGCACGGCGCGCACGGCCAGCGTTTTCGGGGAGAAGGGGGCGATCTCCAGTCCCAGCATCGACAGTGTGTCGGCCTGGGCTTCAGCCGTGGCCACTTCCTGCGGCGTGGCGGCGAAGGTCGCGGGAATCAGCAGCGGCTGGCTGGCGATGCGTTCGGTGCCGTCCACCTGCGCCTTGAGCCGCTCGTACACGATGCGTTCGTGCGCGGCGTGCATGTCCACGATCACCAGGCCGTGGGCGTTTTCCGCCAGGATGTAGACGCCCTGGATCTGCGCCACGGCCCGGCCCAGGGGCCAGGCCGGCGCGTTGTCGTCCGGCGCGGGCGGCGCAGGCGTCACGTCGGCCGCTGAAGGGGGAATGGTCTGCAGAGAGGGGGGGCGGAGTCCAGGCAACGGTGCCGGCCGCCGCGGCGCCGGCTGCGCCGGGATGGCCCCATTCGGCGCGCGGCTCCTGCACGCTGGCCGGGAAGGCGCCGTCTTGTGCGCCGACGCCGGGCCCCTTCGGCGATCCCCACAGCGCCTGCAGGTCGGTCACCCGGTGGCCGACCACGGGCTCGTCA
>NZ_BAAJYR010000274.1:0-4666 GCF_057546605.1 Acidovorax sp. KPB24-03
GCCTCTCCCGCTGCTGCCGCCGCTGCCCGCTGACCGGCCGGGCCCTGCACCAGCCGGGACCGCGCACCGTGTAACGCCTCGCGCCGCCCGCGGCCGGCATCGCGCCTAAAATCCCCGGCTGACACCCCGCTCACTTTCTTTCCTGGCCGCACCGCCGCGGCCCCGCCAACCCATGCAAGACAAATACAACCACACCGAGGTCGAGCGCGCCGCGCAGGGCCACTGGACGGCCACCGATGCCTACCGCGTGACCGAGGATGCGGACCGGAAGAAGTTCTACGCCTGCTCCATGCTGCCCTACCCCAGCGGCAAGCTGCACATGGGCCACGTGCGCAACTACACCATCAACGACATGCTCGCGCGCCAGCTGCGCATGAAGGGCATGAACGTGCTGATGCCGATGGGCTGGGACGCCTTCGGCCTGCCGGCCGAGAACGCGGCGCTCAAGAACGGCGTGCCGCCCGCGCAGTGGACGTACGACAACATCGCGTACATGAAAAAAGCAGATGCAGGCGATGGGCCTGGCCATCGACTGGTCGCGCGAGGTCGCCACCTGCGACCCGAGCTACTACCGCTGGAACCAGTGGCTGTTCCTCAAGATGCTGGAAAAGGGCATCGCCTACCGCAAGACCCAGGTCGTCAACTGGGACCCGGTGGACCAGACCGTGCTGGCCAACGAGCAGGTGATCGACGGCAAGGGCTGGCGCACCGGTGCCACGGTGGAAAAGCGCGAGATCCCGGGCTACTACCTCAAGATCACCGACTACGCCGAAGAGCTGCTGGGCTTCGTCACCGGCGACCAGCTGCCCGGCTGGCCCGAGCGCGTGAAGCTCATGCAGGAGAACTGGATCGGCAAGAGCGAGGGCGTGCGCTTCGCCTTCCCGCACGACATCCGCGCGGCCGACGGCACGCTGATCGGCGACGGGCGCATGTACGTCTTCACCACGCGCGCCGACACCATCATGGGCGTGACCTTCTGCGCCGTGGCGCCCGAGCACCCGCTGGCCGTGCGCGCGGCGCAGGGCAATCCGGCCATCGCCGCCTTCATCGAGGAGTGCAAGAGCGGCGGCACCACCGAGGCCGAACTGGCCACGCAGGAAAAGAAGGGCGTGCCCACCGGGCTGGTGGTCACGCACCCGATCACCGGCGAGGAAGTGCCCGTGTGGATCGGCAACTACGTGCTCATGGGCTATGGCGACGGCGCGGTGATGGGCGTGCCCGCGCACGACGAGCGCGACTTCGCGTTCGCGCTCAAGTACGGCATCGACATCAAGCAGGTGGTGCTGGTCGATGGCGAGACCTTCGACTACCACCACTGGCAGGACTGGTACGGCGACAAGCAGCGCGGCGTCACCGTCAACTCCGACAGCTTCAGCGGCCTGTCCTACGCCGAGGCCGTGCAGGCCGTGGCGCATGCGCTCGCGCAAAAGGGCCTGGGCGAGACCAAAACGACCTGGCGCCTGCGCGACTGGGGCGTCTCGCGCCAGCGCTACTGGGGCACGCCGATCCCCATCATCCACTGCGACGAGCATGGCGCCGTGCCCGTGCCCGAGAAGGACCTGCCGGTGGTGCTGCCCACCGATTGCGTGCCGGACGGCTCGGGTAATCCGCTGCACCACCACGAAGGCTTCCACGCCGGCGTGACCTGCCCGGTCTGCGGCAAGGCCGCGCGCCGCGAGACCGACACCATGGACACGTTCGTGGACAGCTCGTGGTACTTCATGCGGTATTGCGACCCGAAGAACAGCGAGGCCATGGTGGCCGAGGGCGCCGACTACTGGATGCCGATGGACCAGTACATCGGCGGCATCGAACACGCCATCCTGCACCTGCTGTATGCGCGTTTCTGGACCAAGGTGATGCGCGACCTGGGCCTGGTGAAGATCGACGAGCCCTTCACCAAGCTGCTCACGCAGGGCATGGTGCTCAACCACATCTACTCGCGCCGCACCGAGCAGGGCGGCAAGGAGTATTTCTGGCCGCACGACGTCGAGCACGTGGTGGACGAGGGCGGCAAGATCGTGGGCGCGAAGCTCAAGAACGCCGTCGGCGGCCTGCCTGCGGGCACCGCCATCGACTACGAGGGCGTGGGCACCATGTCCAAGTCCAAGAACAACGGCGTCGATCCGCAGGACCTCATCGAGCGCTACGGCGCCGACACCGCACGCCTGTACACCATGTTCACCGCGCCGCCCGAGGCCACGCTGGAGTGGAACGACGCGGCCGTGGAGGGCAGCTACCGCTTCCTGCGCCGGGTGTGGAACTTCGGCCTCAAGCTCGCGGCCCTCGACAAGGACGCGGCGCTGGCCAGCGTGGCCGGCGCCACCACCCTCAAGGACGTGCCCTTCGGCAAGGAGGCCAAGGCCCTGCGGCTGGAGATCCACACCGTGCTCAAGCAGGTGGACTACGACTACCAGCGCATGCAGTACAACACCGTGGTCTCGGGCGCGATGAAGATGATCAACGCGCTGGAGGACTTCAAGGCCCTGGACAGCGCTGGCGCCCCCGTGGCGCTGATCGAGGGCTTCGGCATCCTGCTGCGCGTGCTGTACCCGGCCACGCCGCACATCGCGCACAGCCTGTGGAGCGGCCTGGGCTACGCCGGCGCGCTGGGCGACCTGCTCGATGCGCCGTGGCCCCAGGCCGATGCCGATGCGCTGGTGCAGGACGAGCTGGAGCTGATGCTGCAGGTCAACGGCAAGCTGCGCGGCTCCATCCGCGTGCCCGCCTCGGCCGACAAGGCCGAGATCGAGCGCGCCGCCCTCGCGAGCGAGGCTTTCGTCAAGCAGGCGGACGGCGCCACGCCCAAGAAGATCGTGGTCGTGCCGGGCCGCCTGGTCAACGTGGTCATCTGACAATGCAAAAACGCACCCTCCTGTCGCTGCTGGCCGTGGCGCCCCTGGCCGCCTGCGGCTTTCACCTGCGCCGCGCGCCCGAGTTCCAGTTCCGCTCGCTCTACGTGGAGGCGGGCGGCGGCTCGCCCCTGGCGCGCGAGCTGCAGCGCACGCTGCAGGGCGCGGGCGGCAACCTCACGGTGCTGCGCGATCCCACGCAAAAGACCACGGCCGACGCCATTTTCGAGCTGCTGTCCGAGCAGCGCGAGCGCGTGGTGGTGGGCTACAACGCCTCGGGCCAGGTGCGCGAGTTGCAGTT
This sequence comes from Acidovorax sp. KPB24-03, assembly GCF_057546605.1. NCBI lineage: Bacteria > Pseudomonadati > Pseudomonadota > Betaproteobacteria > Burkholderiales > Comamonadaceae > Acidovorax > Acidovorax sp. KPB24-03. The sequence continues at coordinate 3,154 of NZ_BAAJYR010000274.1, forward strand.
GCGCCTGCGCATCCACTTTCGCCTGCGCAACCAGCAGGGCGCGGAGCTGATCCCCGACACCGAGCTGCTGCAGCAGCGCGACGTGAGCTACAACGAAAGCATCGCGCTCGCCAAGGAGGCCGAAGAGGCGCTGCTGTACCGCAACATGCAGACCGACCTCGTGCAGCAGCTGCTGCGCCGGCTCGCCGCGGCGCGCCCGGTTTGATGGTTGGCACCCTGATTGCTATTGATTTGATAGCTACGGCCGCATGTTTTTCTAGGGCGTGCGGCCTGTTTCATTCAAAGATCCTGCCCAGGCCGCTCCCATGCAAGTCGCTCTGAACCAGCTCGCCGCGCACCTGCAAAAGGGCGTGCGGTCGCTCTACACCCTGCATGGCGACGAGCCGCTCCTGCAGCAGGAGGCGGCCGACGCCATCCGCGCGGCGGCGCGGGCCCAGGGCTACACCGAGCGCAGCAGCCACACCGTGGCCGGCGCGCACTTCGACTGGAGCGCCGTGCTGGCGGCCGGCGGCTCGCTCTCCCTCTTTGCCGACAAGCAGATCGTGGAGATCCGCATTCCCTCGGGCAAGCCCGGCAAGGACGGCGGCGCCGCGCTGCAGCAGATCGCCGAGGCCGCGCAGGGCAACGACAGCACGCTGACCCTGGTGCTGCTGCCGCGCCTGGACAAGGCCACCCGCACCGGGGGCTGGTTCAGCGCGCTGGACGGCAGAGGCATCTCGGTGCAGATCGACCCGGTGGAGCGCGCCGCGCTGCCGCAGTGGATCGCCCAGCGCCTGTCGCTGCAGGGCCAGCGCGTGGCCGGCGGCGACGAGGGCCAGCGCACGCTGCAGTTCTTCGCCGACCGCGTGGAAGGCAACCTGCTTGCCGCGCACCAGGAGATCGCCAAGCTCGCGCTGCTGCACCCGCCCGGCGAGCTGTCGTGGGCGCAGGTCGAGGCGGCGGTGCTCAACGTGGCGCGCTACGACGTGTTCAAGCTCTCCGAGGCGGTGCTCTCGGGCCAGGTGGCCCGGGTGCAGCGCATGCTCGATGGCCTGCAGGCCGAGGGCGAGGCCGAAGTGCTGGTGCATTGGGCGCTGGCCGAGGACATCCGCGCCTTGAAGCGCGTGAAGGACGCGCTCAACGCCGGCAAGCCCCTGCCCATTGCCCTGCGCGAAAACCGCATCTGGGCCCCAAGGAGCGCCTGTTCGAGCGCATCGCGCCGCGCTTTTCCGACGCCGCTGCAGCCCGGCTGCTGCAGTCCGCGCACACGGTGGACGGCATCGTCAAGGGCCTCAAGGCGCCCGACTGGCCCGCCGATGGCTGGCAGGCGCTGCAGCGGCTGGCGCTGCAGCTGTGCAAGGCCTGCGGGGCGCGCTGAGCGCCCGCAGCGCCTTTCGATCGCCTTGCCGACACCGCGTCCCACTCCCTTGCGCCTGCCGGCCGACGATGCCACCAACGGCTGGTCGGCCATCCTGCCGGCGCGCGCGCCGCGCCCGGCGCTGCAGGGCCCCGTGCGGGCCGACTGGCTGGTGCT
>NZ_BAAJYR010000275.1:0-4666 GCF_057546605.1 Acidovorax sp. KPB24-03
CCGCCTCACCCGGCGGCATGCCCAGGCGCCCATGCTGCTGCTCACCGCCGTGCAGTCCGCCGTGGTGGGGCTGGGGTGCCTGCTGGTGGCCGTGTCGCTGCCGGGCGGGCTGCCCGCCCTGCCGGCCGAGAGCGCCTTCTGGGCCGCGAGCCTGTACCTGGTGCTGGGCTGCACGGTGTTCGCCTTCATCGCGCAGAACTGGGCGCTGAAACACACCGCCCCCAGCCGCGTGGGCCTGCTGATGGGCACCGAGCCGGCCTGGGGCGCGTTGTTCGCCGTGCTGTGGCTGGGGGAGAGTCTGGGCCCGGTGCAATGGCTGGGCGGGGCGCTGATCGTGGGGGCGGCGTGGTGGACGCTCGCGCGCCAGCGCGCGGGCTGATCACCGGCTCGAAGCTCCCATTGCACCGCGACAATGCATGGCGATACTCCGGCAGACAACGCGCCCGCCCGAGCCGCAGTGGCGGCGCCGACGCCCACAAGGAGCTTTCCGATGACCGACCTTCGCGACATCCTGGCGCACCTGCGCGCAGGGCGCTGGAACGAGGCCCACCAGCAGGTGCAGGACGATGCGACGCCGCTGGGCGCCTGGCTGCACGGCATCGTGCATCTGCAGGAAGGCGACCTGGAAGACGCCGAATACTGGTACGACCAGGCCCAGCGCCATTTCCGCAGCCGCGGCACGCTGGAGGAAGAGATGCAGCGGCTGGAAGCGGCCCTGCCGCAGAAGTAGCGCTGGAAAGCGCCGCGCACGGGCGCGGCCCTGCACCGTCATGGCCCTGTAACGGCGCGCCGGCATCGTTGCGGTTTTCGTTCGCCACAAGCCATCGCATGCTGCCCTCTTTCCGCCTTGCCCCCCTCGCTATTCTGGCCTGCGCTGCCGCCCTGCTGCCCGCCCACGCCCAGCAGGCTTTTCCCGCCACGCTCGCCGGCCATGCGGTGCTGCCGGCGCAGACCTTCATTCCCACGCCCAAGGATGCGCCAGCCGATCTGCAGACCAGCGGCAAGTTCACCACGCCGCAGCGCGTGGACCAGCTGGGCAGCGTGGAAGGCACCTCCGCCGGCCGGCCCACGGGCGTGTCGCTGCCGTTCAAGGGCCAGCCCGCGCAGGGCCATTCGGGCATCAAGCGCATGGCCGACGGGTCGTTCTGGATCCTGACCGACAACGGCGCGGGGGCCAAGGCCAACTCGCCGGACTTCATGCTGTACCTGAACCACTACACGGTGGACTTCCGAAGCGGCCAGTTCAAGCGCCAGAAGACGGTGTTCCTGCACGACCCGGACAAGAAGGTGCCGTTTCGCATCGCCGAAGAGGGCACGAAGGAACGCTACCTGACCGGCTCGGACTTCGATCCCGAGAGCTTCCAGTTCGCCGGCGGCGCGCTGTGGATCGGCGAGGAGTTCGGCCCCTACCTCATCAAGGCCGACCTGTCCGGCCGCGTGCTGGCCGTGTTCGAGACGCAGGTGGACGGCAAGGTCGTGCGCTCGCCCGACCACCCGGCCATCGCCGCCGCGGGCGCGCCCGATGCCAAGGCGCCGGCCTTCGAGATCAAGCGCTCCAAGGGCTTCGAAGGCATGGCATCGTCCAGGGACGGCAGCAAGCTCTACGCGCTGCTGGAAGGCCCGGTGTGGAACGAATCGGCCAAGGCCTACGAAGCGGTGGAAGGCGGCAAGCAATACCTGCGCGTGCTGGAGTTCGACGTGAAGCAGGAAAAGTGGACGGGCCGCCACTGGAAGTACGTGCTGGAGGCCAACCACCACGCCATCGGCGACTTCAACATGATCGACGAGAACACCGGCCTGATCATCGAACGCGACAACGGCGAGGGCACGGCCGACAAGGCCTGCCCCGAGGGCCAGAAGCGCACCGACTGCTTCCACGACCTGGCGAAGTTCAAGCGCGTGTACAAGGTGGAGCTGACCGATGCCAACGCCGGCGCCGAGCTGCGCAAGGTGGGCTACATCGACCTGCTGAACATCCAGGACCCGCAGCGCCTGGCGAGAAAGCCCTTGAACAACGGCGTGCTCGCCTTCCCGTTCTTCACCATCGAGAACGTGGACGTGGTGGACGCCACGCACATCGTGGTGGGCAACGACAACAACCTGCCGTTCAGCTCCAGCCGCGAGCCCAACCGGGCCGACGACAACGAGCTGGTGCTGCTGGAAGTGGGCGAACTGCTGCGCGCGCGCTGAAACCCTGCAGGCGGCGGACCCCGACCCGGGTGGCAAAATCGCCGCACCCTCGGGGCACCCGGTTGCGCGGCGCTGCCCCCGGCGGCCTTTTTCCACGCACCGGGAATCCACACGCATGTTCACTGGCATCGTCCAAGCCACGGCGGCCCTCGCCGCCATCCATGACCGCGAAGGCCTGCGGACCTTCATCATCGATTTTCCGCCCGGCTTCTGCCAGGACCTCGCCGTGGGCGCGAGCGTGGCGGTGGATGGCGTGTGCCTCACGGTGACCGAGCTGCTGCCGCCCAACGCGGCGGCGTTCGACGTGGTGCTGCAGAGCCTGAACGTGACCACCCTGGGCAGCTACGCCGTGGGCGACCGCGTGAACGTGGAGCGCGCGGCCAGGGACGGCGCCGAGATCGGCGGGCACCCGCTGTCGGGCCACATCGACTTCGCCACCACGCTGCAGTCGGTGCGCGAGTCGGACAACAACCGCGTGTGGCGCGTGGACATTCCGCCCGCCTTCCGCAAGTACATCTTCGCCAAGGGCTACATCGCCATCCACGGCGCGAGCCTGACGGTCTCCGAGGTGAACCGCGCCGAGGGCTGGTTCGAGGTGTGGCTGATCCCCGAGACGCGCCGCGCCACGGTGTTCGAGCACAAGCAGGCGGGCGACCGCCTCAACATCGAGATCGAGCGCAGCACGCAGGTGGTGGTGGACACCGTGCGCGAGGCGGTGCAGGAAAGCCTGGGGGCCCTGCAGCCGGTGCTGGAGGCGCTGCTGCGCGACAAGGGCCTGTCGCTCGAAGACTTCGTGCAGCCGCCTGTGCTGCCGCGCTGAAGGGCCACCGGGTTCCGGGTGTGGCAGCCCGGCATCAAAACGGGCTCCAGCACATATTCCACTAGGGCATATCGCTATTAATTCAATAGCAAACGCCTGGACACGTCAAAGAATGACCAGCTCCCCGGCGCCCGTGTCCGCCCGGGGCTCGGCCAGCACCACGCGGTTGCGGCCCGTTTCCTTGGCGCGGTACATCGCCGCGTCGGCCTCGGACAGCAATTGGTCCAGCACCAGGCCGTGGCGGCCGGAATCGGCCACGCCGAAGCTCGCCGTCACGCGCAGCGGCTCGGGCGATGCCGGCAGCAGCAGCTGCAGATTCGCCACCACCTCGCGCAGGCGCTCGGCCAGCCGCACGCCGTGCGCGGGGTCGCAGTGGCTCAGCAGCACCACGAACTCCTCGCCACCGAAGCGGCCCACCAGATCGCCCAGCCGCAGTTCGGCCCGCAGCGCGCGCGCCACCGACACGAGCGCCTGGTCGCCCACCGCATGGCCCCACTGGTCGTTGAGCATCTTGAAGCGGTCCACGTCCAGGATGACGATGACCACGCCGAAGCCGTGGCGCCGGGCCTGCGCGAGCACGCTTTCCGCCGCGTCGAAGAAGGCGCGCCGGTTGGGCAGGCCGGTGAGGAAGTCGGTGTTGGACTGCTCGCGCAGCTGCGCGATCAGGCTGTTGCGCTCGCGCTCCAGGGCCTCGCGCTGGCGGGTCTGCAACTGCAGTTCGCGCGCGGCGCGGATCACCGCGGCCATTTCGTCGTTGGCGGCGGGCTGGGGCAGGGGCGCATCCAGGTCGTTGTTGGCCAGCGCCTTCAGCGCCCGCGCGGTCTGCACCAGCGGGCGCAGGACGCGGCGGTCCACCATCGACAGCGCCACCAGCAGCAGCGCCAGCAGCACCACCGAGCCCGCGGCCACCAGGCCGAGCATGCGCACGGCCCGGGTGTACTCGGCGCTGGCGCGCTCGCGCAGCTGGTTGAGCAGCGTGTCGCGCACATCGAAGATGGTGTTCATGTCGGGCACGTAGAGCGCCGCGAAGCCCGCGGCGTCCAGCCCGTAGCGGCCGTTGCCCTCCCCGGCGGCGATCATGCGGTCGATGAGCGGCCCGGTGTCCCGGAAGTAGCGCTGCTGCACCGTCTGCCACGCCTGCGCGATGGGGCGCGGCTGCTCGGGCACCGAAAGCCGCAGCTCGATCAGGAAGCGCAGCTGCGCGATGCGCCCGCGCGTTTGCTCGATGGCCCGGCGTTCCTCGGCCGTGAACGGCTGCTGGCGCGCCAGCGCCGCCGTGAAATGCGAGCCCAGCAGCCCTGCGAACTCCCGCAGTTCGGCCGCGAGGCGCGCAACCTGCACGTCATCGGCCAGGGCCGGGTAGTGCTGCCGCGCGGCATTGGCCAGGCTGCTCGTGACCGGGGCCAGCAGCGGCACGATCGCCACCATGCCGTAGACGGCCGAACGGATCGACTCGGGCGCCCGCGCCTCGCGCGGCTGCGCCACCACCTGATCCACCCCCGCCCGGGCCGTGGCCAGCGCCATCTTGGCCGGCGAGCACGCGCCGCGCGCCGTCGGCCGAGCGTGGGATCGCCCGTGCGCGCTGCCAGCACGCCATGCAGCGCGTCGAAGGCGCGGTCGGTGCGGGCACGGGCCTGCGCCAGCGGCTGCTGCAGT
>NZ_BAAJYR010000276.1:0-4657 GCF_057546605.1 Acidovorax sp. KPB24-03
CTGCCCCCCGGCTGGCGCCTGCGCCCCTCCGGCCTGAACGAGGCGGCCGCATTGCACCGGCTCGACGCCCAGGCGCGCGGCATGCCGCGCGATGCCCTCATCGACGACCTGCTGGCCCGCAGCGATGCCTGCGTGGTGCTGGACCACGACGGCGAGCAGCGCGGCTTCGCGCTGCTGCGGCGCTTCGGCCGCGGGCATGCCATCGGCCCCGTGGTGGCGCCGGATGCGGAAAGCGCCAAGGCGCTGATCGCCCACCTGGCCGGCATGAACGCCGGCCACTTCACGCGCATCGACATCGATTTCGACAGCGGCCTGGCTGAGTGGCTGGAGAGCATCGGCCTGCTGCGCGTGGACGCGCCCACCACCATGGTGCGCGGCGGCACCCTGCCCACCGCATCGGACGCCCCGAACGGCGCCCCGCGGCTGTTCGCCCTGGCCACCCAGGCGCTGGGCTGAGCCCGCCCCTTCGACGATCCACCCTGCCGGGCCTTGCCGTGACCTCCACCACCTTCCTCTACAAATCCGACCCCGTGCGCGGTCGCCAGTGGGCCGGCGTGTTCCGCGACCGCGCGCCCGAGATCGACTTTCGCATCTGGCCCGACATCGGCGACCCGGCCCAGGTGCGCTTTCTCGCGGCCTGGGAACCGCCGCAGGATCTGGCCACGCGCTTTCCACAGCTGCAGGTGCTGTTTTCATCGGGCGCGGGCGTGGACCAGTTCGACTTCGCCGCGCTGCCGCCCGAGTTGCCCGTGGTGCGCATGGTGGAGCCGGGCATCGTGCAGGGCATGGTGGAGTACGTGACGCACGCCGTGCTGGGCCTGCACCGCGACATGCCCCAGTACCGCCGCCAGCAGCAGCAGGGCGAATGGCGCGTGCTGCCGGTGCGCCCGGCCAGCGAACGCCGGGTGGGCGTGCTGGGCCTGGGCTCGCTGGGGCAGGCGGTGCTGGCCCAATTGCGGGGCCTGGGCTTCGACTGCGCGGGCTGGAGCCGCTCGCGCCACCAGTTCGCCGGCGTGCACTGCTACTCGGACCGGCACGAACTGCCGGCCTTCCTGGCGCGCACCGACATCCTGGTGTGCCTGCTGCCGCTGACCGATGCCACGCGGGGCTTTCTGAACAAGGACCTGTTCGCGCAACTGCCGGCCGGTGCCGGACTGGTGCACGTGGGGCGCGGGCCGCAATTGATCGACACCGACCTGCTGGCCGCGCTGGCCGTGGGGCAGATCGGCGAGGCGGTGCTCGACGTGACCGACCCCGAGCCCCTGCCGCCGTCGCACGCCTTCTGGCGGCACCCGCGCGTGCAGCTCACCCCGCACATCGCGAGCATGACCCAGCCCCTGAGCGCCGCCAACGTGGTGGTCGACAACCTGCGCCGGTTCGAGGCGGGCGAGCCCATGGTGGGGCTGGTGGACCGCTCGCGCGGCTACTGACGCATAGCGGCCGGCAGCCAGCGTCCCCGGGGGCACCGCACGATCTGCTGCCACCGCGCCAACAACCGCAGCGTGCTGCGCCAAACCCCGCCAAAGCAGCACCACGCGCAGCGGCCCCTGGCCTAACCTTGGGGCCATCGACAGACGCCTCACCACCGCCACCGAACCCCTGGCCCGCGACCGGACCCCGCCATGACCCAACTCACCGACCTGCCCCAGCTCGCCTCGCTCGATGCCATCGACCGGGCGCATTTGATCCACCCCGTCTCGCCCTGGCGAGCGCATGAGCGCCGCGGCCCGACCGTGCTGTCCTCGGGCCGGGGGGCATGGCTCACCGATGCCAAGGGCAACGAGCTGCTGGACGCCTTCGCCGGCCTGTGGTGCGTGAACGTGGGCTACGGCCAGGAGAGCGTGGTCCAGGCCGCCGCCGAGCAGATGCGCCGCCTGCCCTACGCCACGGGCTACTTCCACTTCAGCAGCGAGCCGGCCATTCTTCTGGCCGAAAAGCTGGTGCAGATCACGCCGAAATCGCTGAACCACGTGTACTTCACGCTGGGCGGCTCCGAAGCGGTGGACGCCGCCGTGCGCTTCATCGTGCAGTACCACAATGCCATTGGCCAGCCGGCCAAGAAGCACTTCATCGCGCTGGAGCGCGGCTACCACGGCTCGTCGTCCACGGGCGCCGGGCTCACCGCCCTGCCCGCCTTCCACCGCGGGTTCGACCTGCCGCTGCCGACGCAGCACTACATTCCCTCGCCCAACCCCTACCGCGCCGCGGACCCGTCGGACGGCCCGGCCATCATCGCGGCCTCGGTGGCGGCGCTGCGGGCCAAGGTGGCCGAGCTGGGCGCGGACAACGTGGCGGCCTTCTTCTGCGAGCCCATCCAGGGGTCGGGCGGGGTGATCGTGCCGCCCCAGGGATGGCTCAAGGCCATGCGGGAGGTCACGCGCGAGCTGGGCATCCTGATGGTGGTGGACGAGGTCATCACCGGCTTCGGCCGCACCGGCCCGCTGTTCGCCTGCGAGGCCGAAGGCGTGTCCCCCGACATCCTCACGCTGGCCAAGGGACTGACGGCCGGCTACGTGCCCATGGGGGCGACGGTGATCTCGGATGCGCTCTACGCCGGCATCGCCGACGGTGCACCCGAGGGCGCGCCCATCGGCCACGGCGCCACCTACTCCGCCCACCCGGTGAGCGCGGCGGTGGCGCTGGAAGTGCTGCGGCTGTACGAGGAAGGCGGCATTCTCGCCAACGGCCAGCGCGGCGCCGCGCCTTTCTCGGCCGGGCTGGATGCCTTGCTGGCGCACCCGCTGGTGGGCGACTCGCGCCACCGCGGCCTGCTGGGCGCGCTGGAGCTGGTGAGCGACAAGGCGACCCGGCGCGGGTTCGATCCGGCGCTGGGCTTGTCCGAGCGCATCGCGGCCACGGCGTACCGCAACGGCATCGTGTTCCGCGCCTTCGGCGACAACATCCTGGGCTTTGCGCCCGCGCTCACCTACACCGAGGACGAGTTCGCCGAAATGTTCAAGCGCCTGCGAAAGACGCTGGACGACGTGCTGGACGCGCCCGACGTGCGCGCCGCGCTCAAGGGCTGAAACCGGCGGCAACGCCCCCGCAACGCCAACACAGCGACCGCGCGCCGCCGCAGAATCGAAGCCTCCTTCACGTCCCGATGCCGCCATGATGAACGAAGCCTTCAAGATCGACCGCCTGGACCTGCGCATCCTCGCGCAGCTGCAGAAGAACGGGCGCATGACCAACGTGGACCTGGCGGACGCGGTGGGCCTGTCGCCCAGCCCCTGCCTGATCCGCGTCAAGCGCCTGGAGCAGGCGGGCTACATCGCCGGCTACGGCGCGCACCTGCGCCTGGAAAAGCTGGGCGACACGCTCACCGTGTTCACCGAGGTCACGCTCACCGACCACCGCCGCGAGGACTTCACGCGCTTCGAGGCCGCGATCCGCGAGGTGGACGAGGTGCTCGAATGCCACCTGGTGAGCGGCGGCTACGACTACCTGCTGCGCTTTCTGACGCGCGGCGTGAACCATTACCAGGAGGTGATCGAGGACCTGCTCGAACGCAACCTCGGCATCTCCAAGTACTTCAGCTACATCGTCATCAAGACGCCGTTCATCAAGACGCACTGTCCCATCGAGCGGCTTTTTCCCCACCAGCGCTGACCGCCCTCCAGACGCCCATGCCCGATACCGCCCACCGCCCGCCGGCCCGCTTCGTGCGGCTGGCCGAGACCGATCGCCCCCCGATCGCCCTGACGATCGATGGCCTGCCTGCCGCCGCGCTCGCTGGCGACACCCTGCTGGTGGCGCTGCTGCAGCACGGGCGGCGGGTGCGCGACAGCGAGTTCGGCGACGGCCCGCGCGCGGGCTTTTGCCTCATGGGTGCCTGCCAGGACTGCTGGGTGTGGACGCCTTCGGGCAATCGGCTGCGCGCCTGCTCCACCCCGGCCGAAGCCGGCATGGAGGTGCTCACCCACCCGCCCGCGGCGCACTGGCCGGTGACGCCGGACCTGCGCGAATCGCTGGCGCGCCATGCGCAAGGGGACGCGGCATGAGCACCCCCACCGCCACCCCAGTCACTAACCCTACCGGCTCGCCCCGCATCGTGGTGGTCGGCACCGGCCCGGCCGGGGCGTGCGCGCCGCCCAGGCGCTGGTGCAGGCCGGCCTGCGCCCCCACCGTGGTGGATGAAAGCCGGCGCGACGGCGGGCAGATCTACCGCCGCCAGCCCGAAGGCTTCAAGCGGCCCTACGCCAAGCTCTACGGCAGCGAGGCCGGCAAGGCCCAGGCGCTGCACCGCGACTTCGACGCCCTGCGCCCATCGGTCGATTACCGGCCCGACACCCTGGCCTGGAACGTGACCGCCGGCGAACTGCACGTGGTGCATGCCGGCGAGCCGCAGACGCTGCCGTTCGACGCGCTGCTGGTGTGCTCCGGCGCCACCGACCGCCTCATGCCCGTGCCCGGCTGGCACCGCGCCGGCTGCTACAGCCTGGGTGCCTCGCAGATCGCGCTGAAGGCGCAGGCCTGCGCCATCGGTTCGCAGGTCGTCTTTCTGGGCAGCGGGCCGCTGCTGTACCTGGTGGCCTCGCAGTACGTGCAGGCCGGCGCGCGCGTGGCGGCGGTGCTCGACACCGCGCCCGCATCCAAGCCCTGGGCCGCCATCGCGGGCCTGCTGGCGCGGCCCACGCTCGCGCTGCGCGGCCTGGGG
>NZ_BAAJYR010000277.1:0-4639 GCF_057546605.1 Acidovorax sp. KPB24-03
TCGCTACGACCATGGGCAGGCGATCCAGTTCCTGCACGTCGAGCCCGGGGGCCTGCGTCGGCAGCGCGACGAAGGCGGCATCCAGTTTGCCAGCGCCCAGTTGCCGCACCAGCTTCGGCGAGGCATCGGACACCACCGACACCGTGGTGCCCGACTGCGCCGCCTGCACCCGCTGCGCCAGACCGCGGAACCAGGCCGGCTCGACCGCGCTCGTCAGGCCCAGGCGCAGCGTGGCCGGCATGCCCTGGGCCGCTACCGCCGCTTGCGCATAGCGCAGCAACTGGCCGACGCGGCGCGCGTAGGGCAGCAGCCGGCGCCCGGCCTCGGTGAGCGCCACGCCCTGGGTGGTGCGGTCGAAGAGCCGCGTTCCCAGCCGCTCCTCCAGCTCGCGGATGGCCCGGCTCAGCGGCGGCTGGGACAGGTGCAGGGTTTCGGCGGCCTGCCGGAAGCTGAGGGCATCCGCCACCGCCAGAAAAAGCGCGAGGGAGCGGGAATCGAGAAGGTTTGGCATACCAAAAAGGTATCACGAATCGAGTCATTCCCTGGCTGAACGACCCTCCCTAGAGTGGCGGCTTCCATCCACTTTTCGAGAACCGCCATGACCCGTTATCTCCCTGATTTTTGCGCCCGCCAGAACTGCGCGCAGCAGCGCCAGAGCGGCGCCCGATGAGCGCCGGGCGCTACGAACGGGGCCGGCGCATGCTGGCCGCCGTGGACGGCCCTGCCGGCCTGGCGGTGGTCGAAGCGCTGGCCCAGTCGTTTCCGGACTTCGCGCGCTACCTGCTGGAGTTTCCCTTCGGCGACATCTATGCCCGCGAAGGGCTGGGCCTGCGCGAGCGCGAGCTGGCCACCGTGGCGGCGCTATGCGCCCTCGGCCATGCGCTGCCGCAGTTGAAGGTGCATGTGCACGCCGCGCTGCACGTGGGCTGCCAGCCCCAGGAAATCGTAGAGGTGGTGATGCAGATGGCGGTGTACGCGGGCTTTCCGGCCGCGCTCAACGGGCTGTCCGTCGTGCGCGAGGTGTTCGCGGAATCGGGCATCGCACTGCCGCTGGCGTGATCGCCAGCGCTTCGTCAGTCCCCGCCCCCGGGCCGGTCCACCACGGTATCGAGCGGCAGCGCGTGCAGCTCGCCCAGCAACCGCACCAGCGCCGCTGCCGCGGCCTGCACCACCGCCCGGCCTTTTTCGGCCGTGGCGCCCGCGGCATTGCCCACCGCGCCGGCCGGGTGGTAATCCTGCATGGCCCAGCCCATCTTGGCGCTCTTGCCATTGCCCAGGAGGGCGTAGCGCTCCGCCCGGTCCTGCGAGGTGGAGCGCCAGTGCTGCGCCTGCGCCATGTGCACGGTGCCGGGGGCGAGGTGCAGCATCATCGACGTCTCGATCTCGCCGCCGTGGATGCCGAAGCGGTGCTCCTCGGCGCTGAATTGCGCGCTCACGGCCTCGGGCAGCGGCAGGCTGAACCAGCTGGCGCTGTACACCAGCAGGCCGCAGTGCTGGCGCAGCTCGCGCGCCACGATGTCCATCACGCTCACCTGGCCGCCGTGGCCGTTGAGCAGCAGCAGTTTCTTCACGCCCGCGCGGCCACGCATTCGCCCAGCTCCGTCCACAGCGCGATGAGGGTGGCGGGCTTGAGCGTGAGGGTGCCGGCATAGGCCGTGTGCTCGGTGCTCAGGCCCACGTTCTGCGGCGGCAGGAACAGCGCCGGCACCTCGGCCGGCAGTTGCGGCAGCGCGGCATCGATCACGCCCTGCAGCAGGGCCGCGTCCACGCTGAGCGGCAGGTGGGGGCCATGCTGCTCGATGGCCGCCACGGGGAGCACCGCGACGGTTTGCGCCGCCCGGCCCGAGGCCTGCGCCTGCGCGAAATCGCGGGCGGACCATTCGGCCCAGAAGCGGGAAGGCGGGGCCGGGGGAGCGGTGCGGGGTGAGGTCATGGGTGGTTCAGAAGGTGGCCTGCGGCAATTCGTTGCGGGTGAACACGAGTGAGACCTTGGCCTCCGGCGGGATCGCGGGAAGCGCTGCATCCCACGCCTGCCACGCGGCGCGCAACTCGGCCAGGCGCACGGGCTCGCGATCGCGCAGGTTGGCGCGCTCGCGCGGATCGGCCACCACGTCGAACAGGTATTCCACGCCGTCCACCTGCAGGTACTTGTGGCGGCCGCGCACCAGCGCGCGCTGCTCGCGGTGCTTCATGCGCCAGCACAGGTCGCGCTCCGGGTTCCACGCGGGGTCGTCGAACAGCGGCAGCAGGCTGGTGCCGTCCAGCGGGTAGTCGGGGTGGGCCGCCACGCCGGCCGCGTCGAGGAAGGTGGCGGTCCAGTCCATGGTGAGGCTGGGCGTGTCGCTCACGCGGCCCGGAGCGATGCGGGCGGGCCAGCGCGCCAGCAGCGGCACGCGGATGCCGCCCTCCAGCAGGTCCATCTTCTGGCCCACGAACGGCCAGTTGTTGGAATAGCGCTCGCCGCCGTTGTCGCTGGTGAAGACGATCAGGGTGTTTTCGGCCAGGCCCTTTTCCTGCAGCGCATCCAGCACCCAGCCGATGCCTTCGTCCATGTGGTGGACCATGCGCTGGTAGGTTTCCAGGCTGCCGCCGTCGATGTGCTTGCCGAAGCCGGCGAGCCGCTGCGATTCGGCACGGTCGTCCCGCGTGAGCCAGGGCCAGTGGGGCGCGCTGTAGTGCAGGCTCAGCAGAAAGGGGCGGTCCGCCGACTGATCGCGCACGAAGTCCACCGCCCGGCGGCTGAGCAGGTCGGTGAGGTAGCCGTCTTCGGTGTGCTCGGTTTCGTTGACCCAGAAGTCCGGGCGGCCGCGCGGGTCGCAATGCGCGAAGTAGTCCGAGCCGCCGGCATGGAAGCCGTAGAACGTGTCGTAGCCGGACATGCGCGGGCCGAAGTGCGGCGGGTAGCCCAGGTGCCACTTGCCCACCAGGGCGGTGGCGTAGCCCGCATCGCGCAGCAGCGAAGGCAGCGTGGGGTGGCCGGGTGGCAGGCCCAGCACCTTGTCGCCGTGCACGCTGGCCAGCGGCTCCTCGGCCGCGCCGCGCAGGCGGTACTGCCAGCGCCCCGTGGCCAGTGCGAACCGCGTGGGGGAGCACACGGCCGAATTGGAATAGCCCCGCGTGCAGCGCAGGCCCTCGGCCGCCAGCGCGTCCAGGCGCGGCGAGACATCCACGGGCACGCTGTAGGCATCGCGGGCGCCGGTGCAGCCCAGGTCGGCATAGCCCAGGTCGTCGGCAAGGATGAAGATCAGATTGGGGCGGGAGGACGTCATGGACCGGTCGCAGTAAGGGGATTGGCGCGAAGTGGGACGGCGCAAACCAGCAAGGGGCCCTCGATTGTCGCCGCCTGCCCGGCACCTGAACGCCCGTCCGCTCGCCATCCGCGCACCGGCAGGCTGGTTTGTGTCCTACAGATCGATTACATCAGAGGATTAAAAATTACACATTGACACACACCCATCCCGCCGGCCAAATCGGCATTCGACTCTAGCGAAAAGGCTGCATCCATGAACTTCTTCCAACGCATGAAACTGGGCACCTTGCTGGGCTCGGGTTTTGCTCTCGTGATCGCCATCGGCTTCCTGGTGGCCGCCTTCGGACGGGTACAACTCGATCACATCGGCGGCAACATCAAGCTGCTGTCGCATGAGCGCATCGCCAACCTGCTGGTGCTGCAGGAGATGAAGGACGGCATCAACACGGTGGCCCGGGCCGCACGCAACATCGCGCTGCTGGAAGACATTCCGCAGATGGCCGATGAAAAACGCCGCATCGACAAGGCCCAGGCACGCAATGCAGAACTGCTCAGCCAACTGAACCAGCGCATGACCAGTCCCGAGGCAAAAGCCCTGGTTGCCCAGATCGGGCAGGCGCGGCCGGCCTATGTGGAGGCCCTGAACAAGGCCGTCGACCTGGGCCTGGCCAACCAGAACGATCAGGCACGCGAGCAGTTGCTCGGCCCGGTGCGCCCTGTGCAAGCCGCTTATTTCAAGGCGCTGGACGACCTGGTCGACTACCAGAAGGCCGCCACCGTGCGCACGGCCGACGAGTCCGAAAAGGCCGCGGTCGCCGCAGGCACGCTGATGCTCGCGCTGGCAGCCCTCGCGGCCGCCGCAGGCGCCATGGTGGCCTGGGCCATCACCCGGCAGATCAAGGGGCAGCTGGGCGGCGAGCCGGCCTATGCCTCCGAGGTCGCGCAGCAGGTGGCCAACGGCAATCTGGCGGTCGGCGTGCAACTGCGCCAGGGCGACACCCACAGCGTGCTGGCGGCCATGAACGCCATGCGCACCAGCCTGAGCGGGATCGTGAGCCAGGTGCGCGAAAGCAGCGAATCCATCGCGACCGGCGCCGGGCAGATCGCCACCGGCAACGCCGACCTGAGCCAGCGCACCGAAGAGCAGGCCTCCAACCTGCAGCAGACGGCGGCATCAATGGAAGAGATGACCTCCACCGTCAAGCAGAACGCCGACACCGTGCGCACCGCCTCGCAACTGGCGAGCTCGGCCAGCGCCACCGCCTCCAAGGGCGGCGAGGTGGTGGGCAATGTGGTGCGCACCATGGAAGACATCACCGCCAGCTCGCGCCGCATCAGCGACATCATCGGCGTGATCGACTCCATCGCGTTCCAGACCAACATCCTGGC
>NZ_BAAJYR010000278.1:0-4625 GCF_057546605.1 Acidovorax sp. KPB24-03
TTCGTCCAGTCGCCCGTGCGGATGCGCACCACACGCTCCACGGCGGTGACGAAAGATCTTGCCGTCGCCGATCTTGCCCGTGCGCGCCACGTTGACGATGGCATCCACGCAGCGGTCCACGTCGTCGGTCTTCACGACCACTTCCACCTTCACCTTGGGGCAAAAAAATCCAACCACGTATTCGGCGCCGCGGTACAGCTCCGTGTGGCCCTTCTGGCGGCCGAAGCCCTTGACCTCGGTCACCGTAATCCCTTGGACCCCGATGTCCGACAGGGCTTCGCGCACCTCGTCGAGCTTGAAGGGTTTGATGATGGCTGTCACCATTTTCATGTTGCTTTTCTCCATTGGAGGCACCCCTCGGCGCCCGTTGTCTTACAGGGTTTTCGTGAGCGCAACGATCAGGCGCGACTTGTTGACCGGGCCGAAGAAGGCCTTCTTGTTGGCGCCCACCACGGCGGCCGACAGGGACAGGCCCGAACCGAAGTCGTAGGCACCGCCCACGCTGTAGTCCATGTAGTTGGGCACGCCCAGGTCCTTGATGTCGCTGGCGAAGCGCGTGAAGCCGACCGATGCCTTCAGCGTCGTCTTGGGGGCCACTTCCTGCGCATAGGCCAGGTTCAGGTAGCCGGTGTTGCGGCCCTTGTTGCTGGTCGTCTTGGCGGAGGCCCAGCCGAAGTAGTCCTTGGAGATGGTGTGCGAGTACTTCGCCGTCAGCGGGCCGTAGGTGGCCGCGCCGTAGAGTTCGGTGGTGTTGCCGACGGAATTGCCGGGGTACGCATAGGTCAGCGCGCCCAGGTCCAGGTCCACGTCGCCGGCCTTGAATTTGTAGCCGCCGTAGAAATCCATCTCGATGGAATTGCCCGGCAGCCAGTCCACGCTGGAGTTCCAGTTGCCCAGATACCAGCCGCTGTCGCCGAAGCTGTAGTCGAAGCCGCCCTGGATGGCGGGCTTGACGGCCTTGACCCGGCTGGCGTCCTGGTCCTGGCCACGGAACTTGTAGTTGGTGGTCAGGCTGACGTTGCCCGTCAGTTGTGCGCTGGCCAGCAGAGGCAGGGCGGCAACGAGGGCGACGCTCAAGGACTTCATGGATACACGGGACATGGTTCCTCCGGGGGTGGCTGATTAGGGATGTCCACGCTCCAAGCATGGACCGTGCCATCTCCCTCGCACGGTGCCATCCGGGCCTGGGCGCCGGCCTGGCAGCTATGCCGAAAGTGGTTACATGCTATGCGCCCGCGTTACTTTTTGCACCATTGCAGTGCCACCAAGGCCATGATTCGCCGCGATCGTCCGTCCATGCACCGCCATGGGGACAGGGCGGCGGGACACACTGCGTTGGTGCATCCCGCCGCCCGGCCGGGCCGACCGCGCTGTTTTTGGAGGAAGCGCTCCCGCCGTCAGCGCGCCGAACGGGCCTTGAGCCACTGCGCCGGGGGCTCGTCCGAAGGGACGGGGGGCCCCGCCTGCGGCATGGATCGCAATTCGACCTGAATGCCGCGCTCCTGCGCATGGGCCATGAAATCGTCCAGCGCCTCGCGGATGTCGCGGTCCATGAAGCCGCAGTTGCAGCCGTCGATGACCAGCGAATGCCCCGGCTCCACCCGGTTCAGGTGGTTGCGCAGCGTGGCCTTGCTGAAGAACGACACATCCTTGCTGAGCCGGATCAGGTGGACGTTGCCCTCGGAGATCATCGTCAGCGCGCCGCGCGTGTTCGCCTGGATCAGGAAGAGCATGCTGCAGGCCAGCCCGATGAGGATGCCGATGAGCAGGTCGGTTGCCAGGATCGCGCCCACCGTCACCGCGAACGGCACGAACGCCGACCAGCCTTCGCGCCAGACCGCCGCGATCATGGCCGGCTTGGCCAGCTTGAACCCGGTGTGCAGCAGCACGGCGGCCAGCGCGGCCAGCGGCACCCACTGCAGGAACTCCGACAGGAACAGCACGCTCGCCAGCAGCAGCACGCCATGGAACACCGCCGACAGCCGGGTGCGCGCACCGGACTGGATGTTGGCCGAGGTGCGCACGATCACCGCCGTGATCGGCAGCCCCCCCAGCAGGCCGGCCAGCAGGTTGCCCACCCCTTGCGCCTGCAGCTCCCGGTTGGGCGGCGCCACGCGCTTGAGCGGATCGAGCCGGTCGGCCGCCTCCAGGCTCAGCAGGGTTTCCAGGCTGGCCACGACGGCGAGGGTGAAGGCGATGGTGTAGACCTCCGGCCGCGCCAGCGCCGACCAGTCGGGCGAGGCGAGCTGAGACCACAGCGCGGCCAGGCCGTCGCCTTCGGGCAGGGCCACGCGCTGGTGGTCGGGCAGCGCCACGGACGGCTCGGTGGCCATGGCCACGGCCTGGTACCCGATGCCCCAGAGCACCGCCAGCAGCGGCCCGGGCAGCCGGCCGATCAGCGGCAGGCGCTTGGCCCAAGGGGAGTCCCAGGCGAACAGGATGGCCAGCGCACCGGCGGCGATGATCACCGCACTGCCGGTGACGGCGCCGACCAGCCGGCCCAGGTCATCGAAGCCGTCGATCGTGCGGGGCACCAGGCGCATGGCCTGCTCGCCCGACACGAAGCCAAACGCCACCGGAAGCTGCTTGAGGATGAGGATCAGCCCGATGGCGGCCAGCATCCCCTTGATGACGGGCGAGGGAAAGCAGGCGCCCAGATCGCCGGCCTGCAGGCGGCCGAACAGCCACTGCAGCGCGCCCGCCACCATCACGGCCACGAGGAACGCCTCGAAGCTCCCCAGCTTGGCGATCGCGTCAACGACGATCACGACCAGGCCGGCCGCCGGCCCGCTCACGCTGAGCTGGGAGCCCGACAGCCAGGCCACGACCAGCCCGCCCACGATGCCGGAGACAAGCCCCGCCATCAGCGGCACGCCGCTGGCCAATGCGATGCCCAGGCACAAGGGCAAGGCCACGAGGAAGACGACGACGCCCGCCGGCACGTCGCTGCGCCAGTGGGCCAGAAGACCGGCGGCCGACGCGCCGTCCGGGTTGCGAAGGGTGGTTTGCATGGTGCGCACTCCTTCGGGTCAGGCCGCCGCGGCCAGCTGGATGCTGCTGGCATCGAGGTCCAGCACCTGGCGCAGGCGCCCGTCCCGCAAGGCGTAGACCCAGCCCAGCAGCTGCAGGGACTGCCCCCGCTGCCAGGCGCGCTGCACCTGGGGCGTGGCCGCCAGCGTGTGCACCTGATCGGCCACGTTCAGCTCCACGAAGCGGCCCACCCGGGCAGCGACTTCATCGGCATCGTCCGGGTCGGGGACGGTCTGGCCGTCGATCTCGCCCGCACGGCGGCGGTACAGGGCCCGCAGCGGGCGAAGGTGCTCGGCCAGGTAGTCTCCGCGCGCCGGCACCGCGCTTTCGGCCGGCATCAGGGCGGCCCGGACGCCGCCGCACCCTTCATGGCCGCAGACGATCACGTACCGCACCTGGAGCACGTCGAGGGCGTATTGCAGCGCGCTCATGATGTTGGGATCGTCCGGACGGACCAGGTTCGCCACGCTGCGGTGCACGAACAGCTCGCCCGGCAGGGCATTGGTGATGCTCTCGGCGGGCACGCGGCTGTCGGCGCACCCGATCCAGAAGACGCGCGGCTGCTGGCCGGCCACCAGGTTTTCGAAAAATGCCGGGTCGCGTGACGTCATTTCGTCAGCCCAGGCACGGTTTTGAAGCATGAGTCGCGTGGTCAGGTCCATGGAAACCTCCGTGTTGTTGATTCGATGTTGCAGTGCAGCACGGTATTAGGCTAGATCAAAAACCACTGCCATTTTTAATATGGGGTTTTTATGTTTCATTTGCTTGCGTGTGATTCGATCAATGGCCTCCACGCCACGCTGGTTTTCCACACAACATAAGGAAATTTTATTTAACACATCGATTGAAAATAATATTCGCAGCGAATAAAGTACGGAGTTGTACATTATTAAACCGCTGTTTATCTTTTCGGGTCCGACCTTTTCATGTAATTAATCTCCGGCTTTGCCGGTCCTGATTAACCCCGGCAAACAAAGGCATTCAAAACAGGACCGCAACGGCGCGCGCGGCGGCCGACCGATGGCGCGATCCCGCGCCCCGGCGCGGCCAGCCTGGGCGCCCTCTGCACTGGTTCTCAACCGCTGCCGTGCCGGGAGGGCCGCGATTGCCGATATCCTCGCCCTTCGAAATTCAGGCGCTGGCGAACAGCCGGCTTTCCAACGAGGGAGAAAATCAACCATGGGTCTTGCTTTGGTGCAGAGCCGGGCATTGCTGGGACTGCAGGCCCCGTGCGTGACGGTCGAAGTGCATCTGGCCAACGGATTGCCCAGCTTCACGCTGGTCGGTCTGGCGGATGTGGAAGTGAAGGAGGCGCGGGAACGCGTGCGCTCGGCACTGCAGAATGCCGGGCTGGAGTTTCCGCACAACCAGAAAATCACGGTCAATCTCGCTCCGGCCGATCTGCCCAAAGACTCCGGCCGATTCGATCTGCCGATTGCGCTTGGGATTCTGGCGGCCAGCGGGCAGATCGACAGCGCGCGCCTGGCGGGCCACGAGTTCGCGGGAGAACTGTCGCTGTCCGGCGAGTTGCGCCCCGTGCGCGGCGCGCTCGCCACCAGTCTGGCCCTGCGCTCGGCCGGCGTGGCCGTGCGCAT
>NZ_BAAJYR010000279.1:0-4612 GCF_057546605.1 Acidovorax sp. KPB24-03
GGCCGCGCCCGCCATCGCGAAGGCGACCGACCGGCTCATCATCGTGGCGCTGGACCCCGGCCATGGCGGCGAAGACCCCGGCGCCACCGGCCCCGGCGGCACGCGCGAGAAGGACATCGTGCTCAAGGTGGCGCACCTGCTGCGCGACCGCATCAACGCCACCACGGTCGGCGGCAACCCGATGCGGGCCTTCCTGACCCGCGACGCCGACTATTTCGTGCCGCTGGGCGTGCGGGTGGACAAGGCCCGGCGCGTGCAGGCCGACCTGTTCGTGAGCATCCACGCCGACGCCTTCACCACGCCCGCGGCGCGCGGCGCCAGTGTGTTCGCGCTGAGCCAGGGCGGCGCCTCCAGCTCGGCCGCGCGCTGGCTGGCCAACAAGGAAAACCAGTCCGACCTCATCGGCGGCCTGAACGTCCGCGTGCAGGACCGGCACGTGCAAAGCGCCCTGCTGGACATGAGCACCACGGCGCAGATCAACGACAGCCTGAAGCTCGGCAGCGTGCTGCTGGGCGAGATCGGCAGCATGGCCAAACTGCACAAGCCGCGCGTGGAGCAGGCAGGCTTTGCCGTGCTCAAGGCGCCGGACATTCCGAGCGTGCTCGTGGAAACCGCCTTCATCAGCAACCCCGAGGAAGAGGCCAAGCTGCGCACCGCCGCCTACCAGCAGCAATTGGCCGACGCGCTGATGCGAGGGATCACGCGATACTTCGCCAAAAACCCGCCGCTGGCACGCAGCCGGTCCGTCTGACGGCTCGGCGGGCCTGCGAGCGTGACCTGAAACCACGAGGAGAACCCCATGGCCCTGCACCACGCACGTTCCGGAGAAGTCGTCAGCCTGAGCCCGCTGGGCGACCGGCTGGCGGGCGCCGCCACCACCGCCATCATCAAGGCCGCCCAGCTGGAGGTGATCCGCGTCGTGCTGCCGGCCGGCAAGGATTTGCGCCAGCACGACACGCCCGGCGAGATCACCGTGCAGTGCCTGGAGGGCGAGGCGGAGTTCCACACCGCCGGCGGGGCGCGCCTGCTGCGCCCGGGCGACTTCGTGCACCTGCAGCCCCGCGCCGCGCATTCGCTGCGCGCGGTGAGCGATGCCTCGCTTCTCGTGACCATCTGCCTGGCCCCGGGCTGATCGGCAGCGCCGCGGTCAGGTGGGGCACCTCCTACAGCAGGCGGCCTCGCCTGCCTACACCGCAGGCGCGGTGCCGGGGCGATAGTGCAGGCATGGGTTGGGACAGGCAAATGCAGCGGTTTGAACGGATCGCTGCCCTGTCCGGATCCCATGCCCTCACAGATACCAGGAGCCAAGTCATGAACTACCGCCATCTCGTTTCCGCCGCCGCTGTCGCAGCCGCACTCGGCCTCGTCGGCTGCTCTTCCAACCCCACCAATGCACAGATCGGTACCGGCGTAGGCGCCGTGGCCGGCGGCGTGCTGGGCAGTGCCGTCGGTGGCACCACCGCGACCGTGATCGGTGCCGGTGCCGGCGCGCTGGTCGGCCACGAACTCGGCGAAGACCGCGATCAACGCCGCCGCTGATCTCACGGGGATGGTTTAACTCCCATCCTTCCGATCACAAAACGCCTGCAGGACCCCAGTGCCCTGCGGGCGTTTTTGCGTGGATGCCAATTGGCGCCTCCCACCAGCACCGGTGCAAAACGATAAAAGCGTCCCTCCACTAACCGATACGGTTTAGTACATTTAAAGCGCGTGGGTGCGGCTAACATTCTTGGCTTGTTCCACTCTGCAGAATCACTCCATGCGCCCGTCGCCCCTGGCCCCCGCCAATGAACCTCTTTCACCCGAGCCTGCACTGAGCCGCCGCCGTGCCGCGCTGCAACTCATGGCCATACCCGCCGCCATCGCGTCGGGCAGTGCCCTGGCGAACGGCACAGCGGATGTGGCGAGCGCTGCAGCCAAGAAGCGATTCACCACATCGCAAGGCTGCCACCTGCACTACCAGGATCGTGGCCAGGGCCCGGTCGTGCTGCTCGGGCACAGCTACCTGTGGGATTCTTCGATGTGGGCGCCCCAGATCCAGGCGTTGTCGCGCCACTTCCGGGTCATTGCCCCCGACCTGTGGGGCCACGGCGCGTCGGGGCCGCTGCCTGCCGACACGCGGGACTTGAAAGGCCTGGCGGCGCAGATGCTGGAACTGCTCGACGCCCTGCATGTCCGCGAATGTGCCGTGGTCGGCCTCTCGGTCGGCGGCATGTGGGGTGCGGAGCTGGCGCTGAAGGCGCCGGAGCGGGTTCGCAGCCTCGTGATGATGGATACCTACCTCGGGGCCGAGCCCGAGGCCACGCGCCTGCGCTACTTCGGCCTGCTCGATGCGATCGAGGCCGGCGGGCAGATCACCCAGCCGCTGGTGGATGCCATCGTGCCGATCTTCTTTCGGCCCGGCACCGATCCCTCGAGCCCCCGCCCCGCAGCGTTTGGCCGCAGCCTGGCGGCGATGGCGCCCGATCGATTGCGCCAATCGGTGGTGCCGCTGGGCCGCATCATCTTCGGCCGCGCCGATGCGATGGACCGGCTGGCGGCGCTCCGCCCCCAGGCCACGCTGCTCATGTGCGGCGACGAGGACATTCCCCGCCCGCCGCACGAGATGCACGCCATGGCCGAGGTGATCGGCTGCGATGCCGTGGTCATCCCCGAGGCCGGCCACATCTCGAACCTGGACAACCCGGAGTTCGTCACCCGCCAGCTGCTGCAGTGGCTGGACCGCACGATGCGCTGACAGCGCATTCGCTCGGGCAACCGGAGGACGGGGCGCGGTGCCCCCGGCTCCCACTCAGGCCGTTTTCTGGCGGCCGGCGCGCCAGCCGCCGTAGAGCGCGATCAGGCCCGGCACCAGGATCAGCGCCCAGATGATCTTGTCCAGATTGGCCTGCACCCACGGGAAGTTGCCGAAGAAGTAGCCCGCCGTGCAGATGCCCAGCACCCACAGCAGCGCACCGCCCACGTTGAACGCCGTGAACTTCGCCCGGCCCATTTCGGCCACGCCGGCCACGAAGGGCGCGAAGGTGCGGATGAAGGGCATGAAGCGCGCCAACACGATGGTGACGCCGCCGTAGCGTTCGTAGAAGTCGTGCGCCTGCTGGAACGCGCGCCGGTTGAACCAGCGCGAATCGGGCCACTGGAACACCTTGGGCCCGAAATAGCGCCCGATGGTGTAGTTGCACTGGTCCCCAAGGATGGCGGCCGCGATCAGCACAGCGCAGGCCAGCGGAAAGTTCATGAGCCCCGCACCGCACAGCGCACCAACGATGAACAGCAGCGAATCGCCGGGCAGGAACGGCATCACCACCACACCCGTCTCGACGAAGACGATGAGGAACAGCAACGCGTACACCCACGGGCCGTAGGCGCTGACGAAGGCCGCCAGGTGCTTGTCCACGTGCAGGATGAAGTCGATCAGGAACTGGATGATTTCCAAGGGCGGACCTTCTGAGGAAAGTGGGATGGCGGGATTGCCAATGCGGCGCGTACTCTAACCGCACTGCCTAGAATGCCGGGCAATGACCACAGAGCCCACCCTGCGCCGACCGATCCGCGACCTGCCCGACGAACTCATCAGCCAGATCGCGGCCGGCGAGGTGGTCGAACGGCCCGCGTCCGCCGTGCGCGAACTGGTGGACAACGCGCTCGACTCCGGAGCCACCCAGATCGCCGTGCGCCTGCTGGCCGGCGGCGTGCGGCTGATTTCGGTGGAAGACGACGGCAGCGGCATCCCCCAGGAAGAACTGCCGATCGCCCTGCGGCGCCACGCCACCAGCAAGATCACCAATCTGCACGACCTCGAATCCGTGGCCACCATGGGCTTTCGCGGCGAGGCCCTCGCCGCCATCGCTTCAGTGTCGGAAATGGCCCTGCTGTCGCGCACCGCGGAGCAGGCCAGCGCTTTCCTGCTGGATGCGCGCAGCGGCGAGCTGCGGCCCGCCGCACGCAGTCAGGGCACGACGGTGGAAGTGAAGGAACTGTTCTTCGCCACACCAGCGCGGCGCAAATTCCTCAAGACCGACGCGACCGAACTGGCCCACTGCATCGAGGCCGTGCGCCGCCACGCGCTCGCCCGTCCCGATGTGGGCTTCGCCATCTGGCACGAAGGCAAGCTGGTCGAGCAGTGGCGCGCCACCCTGGCCGCTGGCGACGCGTCCGATGGCGCGCTGCAGCAGGCGCTCGACCGGCGGCTGGCCGACGTGCTGGGAGACGACTTCCTCGCGGAATCGGTCGCCGTGCGCCACCGCCACGGCGCCATCACGGTGACCGGCCGCGCC
Source organism: Acidovorax sp. KPB24-03 (assembly GCF_057546605.1). Taxonomy (NCBI): domain Bacteria; kingdom Pseudomonadati; phylum Pseudomonadota; class Betaproteobacteria; order Burkholderiales; family Comamonadaceae; genus Acidovorax; species Acidovorax sp. KPB24-03. The sequence goes on from NZ_BAAJYR010000279.1 coordinate 4,278, forward strand.
GGCCTGCCGGATGCGGCCCGCTCGCGCGCCGACCAGCAGTTCTGCTACGTGAACGGCCGCTTCGTGCGAGACAAGGTGCTCACGCACGCCGCGCGCGCCGCCTACGAGGACGTGCTGCACGGGCAGAAGCAGCCCGTGTATGCGCTGTACGTGGCCATCGACCCGCTGCGGGTGGATGTGAACGTGCACCCCACCAAGATCGAGGTGCGCTTCCGAGACAGCCGCGAGGTTCACCAGGCCGTGCGCCATGCGGTGGAGAACGCCCTGGCCGTGCCCCGTGCCCAGGCACTCGCCGCGAGCGGCGCCACCGAGACGGCGCCAGGGCGGCCGCGCAG
>NZ_BAAJYR010000280.1:0-4611 GCF_057546605.1 Acidovorax sp. KPB24-03
ACCGTGCTCATCACGCTCTGCACGATGCCGATCAGCAGGCCGGCCGACCACGCGTCGCGCCGAAACTGCCCCATGCCGCCCACCACCACGACCACGAAGGCCACGCCCAGCGCCTCGATGCCCATGAAGGGCTCGGCGCCGCGGATCGGCGCGGCCAGCACGCCCGCGATGGCGGCGGTGGCCGCACCCAGCGCGAACACCAGGCTGAAGATGCGGAACACGTTGATGCCCAGCAGCGACACCATCTCGGTCGATTCGCTGCCCGCGCGCACTGCGCTGCCCAGGCGCGTACCTTCGAGCACCCACCACAGGCCCACGGCCAGCACGGCGGTGAAGCCGATCACGAACAGGCGGTACTTGGGATACACGAAGCTGCCCCACATCACCACGCCCTGCAGCAGGTCGGGCACCGCCACGCTGTCGCCCAGCGGCCCCCACTGCAGGATGACCAGCTCCTGGATCGCCAGCGCCAGACCCACGGTGACCAGGATGTGGAACTCGTGCGGCTTGGCGTAGACGTGGCGCAGCACGAGCTTTTCGGTCAGCCAGCCGAGCGCGCCCACCACGAGCGGCACCACGGCCAGCGCGAGCCAGAAGCTCAGCCCCCAGCGCGTCATCTGGTAGCAGAAATACGCGCCCAGCAGGTAGAACGCGCCGTGCGCGAAGTTCACGAAGCGCAGCAGGCCGAACACGATGGACAGGCCGACGGCCAGCAGGAAATACAGCATGCCGATGCCGATCCCGTTGATGACCTGTAGCAGGTAGATGCTCATGGAAGTGGGGCAGTCAAGGCTTTGGCCCCGCGGCTGCGGGGCGGACGGTGAAGGGCCAAGGCGCGGGGCGCAGGAAGGCGGCAGCGAGCGGTCAGCCCAGCTTGCAGCCGGTCTGGTCCAGCGGCAGGAACGACTTGCCCGAACTCACCACGTCCACGTAGTCGTCCTTGTTGGCCATCCTGGCCTTGGGCTTGCCCTTGAGCAGGTAGTAGTTCTTGAGCACCTGGTGGTCGCCCTTGCGGATCTCTTCCTCTCCCGTGAGGCCCGCGTACTTCATGCCCTCCAGCGCGGCGATCACCGCCTTCTGGTCCACCGTGCCGGCCTTGAGGATGCCGTCGATCAGCAGCTTGGTGCAGATGTACGAGCCCGCCAGGCTGTAGTTGGGGTTGGACTTGAACTTGTCGTTGCTGCGCTTGACCAGCTCCAGGTTCAGCGGGGCATCGGCGGTGTGCCAGTACTGCGCGCCGAAATACACGCCGTCGCACAGGTCCGCGCCCAGCGACTCGAACTGCTCCAGCCCCGAGGCCCAGGCGATCAGGATGGTCATGTTCTTGTGCATGCCGAAGCTCACCGCCTGGCGCAGCGCATCCGACGACTGCGAGCCGAAGTTCAGCAGCAGCAGCACGTCGGGCTTGGCGGCCATGGCGTTGGTCAGGTAGCCGCTGAACTCCTTCTCGGCCAGCGAGTGGTAGCTGTTGCCCACGTGCTCCAGGCCCTTTTCCTTGAAGACGTTCTTGGCGGCCGACAGCAGGCCGTCGCCGAACACGTACTGCGGCGTGATGGTGTACCAGCGCTTGGCCTTGGGCAGCGCGTCGGCCAGCGGGCGCACCGTCTGCTCGATGGCCCCGAAGGTCGGCACCGACCAGCGGAACGTGGCGCTGTTGCAGTCCTTGCCGGTGATCTCGTCGGCCCCGGCCGTGGTGATGAAGATGCCGCCCGCCTTCTCGGCCTCCTTGCCCATGGCCAGCGATTCGGACGACAGGATGCCGCCCGCGAAAAAGCGCGTGCCCTGCTGCTGCGACGACTCCTGCACCTTGCGCACGGCCGTGGCGGGCTTGCCCTCGGTGTCCAGCACCGTGTAGGCCAGGGGGCGCTTGAGGGCCGAGCCGTATTGCTCGATGGCCAGCTTCATGCCCAGGTCGGCGAACTTTCCGTTGGCGGCGAAGGCGCCCGACATGGGCACCGGGCAGCCGAACTGGATGGCGCCGGCGGACTGCGCCCAGGCGCTGCGCGCCAGGCCCAGCGATGCGGGCAGCGCGCCCAGTGCGGAGAGTTGCAAGAGTTGACGACGGTGCATGAAGGGGCTCCTGTGGGGGTTGGGTCGGCCGGCCTGCAGGCCAGGGCACGGCTTTTTGCAAAGCACGCGGCGTGCCACGTGTTTTTCCTATTTATAGTGATAAATAGAACAAATCGCGTGCACGTAAACCCTGCCCGACCCGCCGCTGCACGGCCCTGGTGCATACACTGCACCACGGAAGCGACAGCCGGGTGCCAGGCACCGCGCTGCGCCTTGCCCCGTCTTCAACCCAGCAACGCACCCATGGCCACGAAACCGCCCGCCGGCAAGCCGATCAAGCCCCTGAAGCGCCCCGACCTGGTGGCGCAGGAGATCAAGCGGCTCATCACCGAAAAGAACCTGAGCCCGGGCGACCGCCTGCCGCGCGAGAGCGAGTTGCAGGCGCAGTTCGAAGTGAGCAAGGGCACCATCCGCGAGGCGCTCAAGTCGCTGGAGGTGCAGGGCCTGGTGACCATCTCCACCGGCCCCTCGGGCGGCGGCACCATCGCCGAGGTGTCGCTGGACCGCACGCTGCAGTTCCTGCAGAACTACCTGTTCTTCCAGGACGTGACGATCGACAACATCTACGCCGTGCGCCAGTTCCTGGAGCCCGAGCTGGCCGCCGGCGCCGTGCCGCACCTGACCGAGGCCGATTTCGAGGCGCTGGAGCACAGCATCGCCTGCTGCGATCCCAACTCCAGCAGCGAGGACCTGCTGAGCCAGCGCCGCGAGGACGTCAACTTCCACGACATCCTGGCCGCGGCCAACCCCAATCCGTTCCTGCGCTTCACCTGCGAGCTGATCAACGAGATGCTGCGCCAGCTCATCGTGTACGGCAACCGCACCCCGAAGTCGGAGCACCGGCGCTTCGGCGAGGCCAACGCCAACTTCCACCGCGAGATCGTGCAGGCGGCGCGCGCCCGGGATGCAGAAAAAGTGCGCGAACTGATGGCCCGGCACATGCTGGATGCGGCCAGCAGCGTCAAGCGCATGAAAGGCCGCATCCAGGGGCGCCTGATCCTGGACGCCGACACGCTGCGCAGCCCCCGCTCGGCCCACGTCCGCAGCCGCTGAACGGCGCGCCAGACTCCCCAAAACGCCAAAAGTTGGTGTTGGGGCGTGTTATTTTTGAATCAATTGGTATCTTCGGGAACCTTTGACATCGATTTCGCGGCTTCCGCGGCGACACTTCGCGCCTGCGGGCCCCCAATGACCGGGAAAGCGCGACCGGGAGGGCGCGGCCGGCTCGGGCACCCGATACATTCCATTTCCATTCTTTGATGCACCCATGAACGCAGTTCTTCCGTGGGCCGGCTGGCTGGCGGCCGCCATGCTGTCCGCTGCGGTCCACGCCGGGGCGAAACCCCCCATGGCGCTCGACCCCGCCCAGTGCCAGCCCCCGGACGCGGACCTTTCGCTGCCGGCGGCCTGGGAGCCCTACCGCGACGCGGTGCGCGCCTGCCCACTGGTGCAGGGCGGCGCCGCCGGGAATGCGCCGGCCAAGGCCGCCAAGGTGCGCCTGCTGGCCGTGTTCACCGACGCCCACTACCGCGGCCTGCCGCCCGATGCGCCGTGGGAGCGCTTTCCGCTGCCCCTGCTGGTGGACGACACCGGCCGCTGCGTCGGCAAATTGACCCACCTCTTTCCCGCGGACCCGCCCGAGGAACTGGACGTGGTCCCCGGCCGCTGGCGCGACGGCGTGCCGCACGAGATCCAGCTCCAGGTGCGCTCGCCCGCCGTGGGTGGCGACTACCACCTGCCCACCCTGCGGTGGGATGCCAAGAACCGCCTGTACCGGCCGGCAGCCTCCGGGCCCACCTCCGCCAAGCCCCCGACGCCCCCGGACCAGGACAAGACCCCATGCCCGTAGACGCCACCGCGGTCGCGAAGCTGAAGCAGGCCTGCGACCAGGCCGCCGACCTCCATCCCAACTCCTGCAGCCACGCCGTCTGGCACGTGATCAAGCAGTACCTGCCCGACCAGCCCTACATGAGCGCCAACGCGCTGATGGACCACGTGCAGGGGCAGCGCCACTGGCGCTCCGTGCCCGCCTCGCAGGTGGGCGACCTCGCGCGCGGCGGGGCGGTCATCGTCGGGGGCAAGAAGGAGTCAGGCAACGGCCACGTCATCGTGGTCTACCCGGGCCCCGACAAGGCCGCCGGCGGCTATGCCTACACCCGCGGCGGCAAGACCGAAACGCTGCGCACGCGCGGCAGCTACCCGCCCGCGATGTCCACCTCGCTGGGCAACTGGGAAGGCGCCCGCAGCAAGGGCGACAAGACCATCTGGGACCCCTGGGCGAGCGACGCCAAGTTCGCCAGCGTGACCTTCTGGCAGCTGGTGCAGTAAGCCGTTCGCCGCCCCGCCCGGCCCCTCCCCCGATCCGTTTTTTTTCATTCACAGCAACAGGTGATCTCCATGGCCTCTCACAGCAAACTTCTGGGTCTTCTTTTCAGCGCCGCGCTCCTGGGCGGCTGCGCCAACACGTCCAACACGGAAGCCAGCACGGCGGCTGCGGACGCATCGGCCCAGGCGGCCGCAGCGCCCGCCCCGGCGCCCGTC
>NZ_BAAJYR010000281.1:0-4583 GCF_057546605.1 Acidovorax sp. KPB24-03
CGGTGCGCCCTGGCCCGCGCTGCCGGGCAAGGCGTCGGGCAAGGCGTCGGGCCCCGGCCCGTTCTACATCGTCTGGCCGGTAGCCGACGGCGTGCTCAGCGAGCAGTGGCCCTATGCCGTGGCCCGGCTGCACGTGCGCGAGGCCCCGGAAAAGCGCTGGCCCCGGATCGGCGTCGCACCCGAGGTGCCCGCGGGCGATGCGCGCCGGCGCGGCCAGGCGATCTTCGTGGCGCAGTGCTTCGTCTGCCACACCATGAACGGCGGCGGCGAGGCGCGCCTGGGGCCCGACCTGAACCTGCCGATGAGCCCCGTGGAGTACTTCCAGCCGCAGGCGCTGCGCCAGCTGGTGCGCAACCCGGCCAGCGTGCGCCAATGGCCCGGGCAGTCGATGCCCGGCTTTGCGCCGGACCGGCTCAGCGACAGCGATCTGGACGATCTGGTGAGCTACCTGCAGCACATGGCCCGCGAGCGCCGCGGGGCGCGCTGAAGAACGGCGCGGCGGGCCGCCGATGGGGGGCCGTGGCGGCGCCGGACGCACTTTTCATTTGCTGAAATTTTGAGCAGCTACAATCCTGCCTCCTTTTTCAGCACGCGCTGCCTCCCCCCTCCCATGCACATCGGCCACATTCCTTTGGCGAACCGCCTGTTCGTCGCCCCGATGGCGGGCGTCACGGACCGGCCGTTCCGCCAGCTGTGCAAGGCGCTGGGGGCGGGCTACGCGGTGAGCGAGATGGTCACGTCGCGCAAGGACCTGTGGGACAGCCTCAAGACCTCGCGCCGGGCCAACCACGAGGGCGAGCCCGGCCCCATCGCCGTGCAGATCGCCGGCACCGACGCGCAGATGATGGCCGAGGCCGCGCTCTACAACGTGGACCGGGGCGCCGAGATCATCGACATCAACATGGGCTGCCCGGCCAAGAAGGTCTGCAACAAATGGGCGGGCTCCGCCCTGATGCAGAACGAGGCCCTGGCCCTGGAAATCGCCGAGGCCGTCGTCGGGGCCTGCGCCCCGCGCAACGTGCCCGTCACGCTCAAGATGCGCACCGGCTGGAGCCAGGAGCACAAGAACGCCGTGGCCCTGGCCCGGGCGTTCGAGGGCGTGGGCATCCAGATGCTGACGGTGCACGGCCGCACGCGAGAGCAGGGCTATCGTGGCCAGGCCGAGTACGACACCATCGCCGCCGTGAAGGCCGCGGTGCGCGTGCCGGTGGTGGCCAACGGCGACATCACCTCGCCCGAGAAGGCGCGCGAGGTGCTGGCCGCCACGGGCGCCGACGCGATCATGATCGGGCGCGCGGCGCAGGGCCGGCCGTGGATCTTCCGCGAGATCGGCCACTACCTCGCGACGGGCGAGCACCTGGCGCCGCCGCTGGTGGCCGAGGTGCGGCGCCTGCTGCTGGACCACCTGCAGGACCACTATCGCCTCTACGGCGAGTTCACCGGCATGCGCAGCGCGCGCAAGCACATCGCCTGGTACGTGCGGGCCCTGCCCGGCGGCGAGGCGTTCAGGCAACACATCAACACCATCGAGGACTGCTCCGAACAGTGGCACGCGGTGGCCCACTATCTGGATGCGATCGGGCAACGGATGGACCGGCTGCCCCCCGCGCACACCGAGGACGCAGACCCCAGCGAAAAACAGGAAGACCTGGCGGCATGAGCAAGAAACACATCGAAGAGTGCGTGCGGGAGAGCCTGCAGGGCTACTTTCGCGACTTAGGGGGCGAGACACCGGACGGCATGTACGACATGCTGGTGCGCGTGGTTGAAAAGCCCCTGCTGGAAGTGGTCATGAGCCACGCCGACAACAACCAGTCCCGCGCCGCCGAATGGCTGGGACTGAACCGCAACACCCTGCGCAAGAAGCTGGTGGAGCACAAGCTGCTGTAACGGCGGTTGCTACATATTTAATAGCAATATGCCATAGTGGATATTGCGCTGAAGCCCGATTTCAATCAAACCCCACCCCCTGCCATGAACGCACTTCTCTCCGTCTCCGACAAGACCGGCATCGTTGAATTCGCCCAGGCCCTGCACGCGCTGGGCATCCGGCTGCTGTCCACCGGCGGCACCGCCCAGCTGCTGGCCAAGGCCGGCCTGCCCGTGACCGAAGTGGCCGAGGTCACGCAGTTCCCCGAGATGCTGGACGGCCGCGTGAAGACGCTGCACCCCAAGGTGCACGGTGGCCTGCTGGCGCGCCGCGAGCTGCCCGAGCACATGGCCGCGCTGGCCGCGCACGGCATCGACACCATCGACCTGCTGGTGGTCAACCTCTATCCCTTCGAGGCCACGGTGGCCAAGGCCGGCTGCACGCTGGCCGACGCGATCGAGAACATCGACATCGGTGGACCCGCCATGGTGCGCAGCGCCGCCAAGAACTGGAAGGACGTGGGCGTGGTGACCGACGCCGCGCAGTACGAGAGCGTGCTGGGCGAGCTGAAGGCGTCGGGAAAGCTGTCGGACGCATTGCGCTTCGGTTTGTCGGTCGCCGCGTTCAACCGCATCGCGCAGTACGACGCGGCCATCAGCGACTACCTCTCGTCCGTCACGTTCGAGGCCGAGAAGCTGGCCGAGGACTACGTGCCCGCCCGCACGGCCTTCCCCGGCCAGAGCAACGGCATCTTCACCAAGGTGCAGGACCTGCGCTACGGCGAGAACGGCCACCAGCAGGCCGCGCTGTACCGCGACCTGTACCCCGCGCCCGGCTCCATCGTCACCGGCGTGCAGCTGCAGGGCAAGGAACTCTCGTACAACAACATCGCCGACGCCGACGCCGCCTGGGAATGCGTCAAGAGCTTCGACGTCCCGGCCTGCGTGATCGTCAAGCACGCCAACCCGTGCGGCGTGGCCGTGGGGCTCGATGCCCTGGGCGCCTACGGCAAGGCGTTCCAGACCGATCCCACCAGCGCGTTCGGCGGCATCATCGCCTTCAATCGCCCGGTGGACGGCGCGGCGGCGCAGCAGATCGCCAAGCAGTTCGTGGAGGTGCTGATGGCCCCCGACTTCACCGCCGAGGCGCTGGAGGTCTTCAAGGCCAAGGCCAACGTGCGCCTGCTCAAGATCGCGCTGCCCCCGGCGCTGGACGCGGCGGAATACGCGCTGGGCAGCAACACGCCCTGGCACCGCGGCCGCAATGCGGTGGACGCCAAGCGCATCGGCTCGGGCATGCTGCTGCAGTCGGCCGACAACCATGAGCTGTCGATGATCGACATCAAGGTCGTCACGAAAAAGCAGCCCACGCTGGAAGAGATGGAAGACCTGCTGTTCGCCTGGAAGGTCGCCAAGTACGTCAAGAGCAACGCCATCGTGTTCTGCAAGGGCGGCATGACGATGGGCGTTGGCGCCGGCCAGATGAGCCGCCTGGACTCGGCGCGCATCGCCAGCATCAAGGCGCAGCACGCCAACCTCTCGCTGGCAGGCACGGTGGTGGCGAGTGACGCGTTCTTCCCCTTCCGCGACGGCCTGGACGTGGTGGTGGACGCGGGCGCGACCTGCGTCATCCAGCCCGGCGGCAGCATGCGCGACCAGGAAGTGATCGACGCCGCCGACGAGCGCGGCGTGGCCATGGTGTTCAGCGGCGTGCGCCACTTCCGCCACTGAGCCGGTCGGCAGGAACCTTCCCCAAGCGCGAAGGCCCTGCCAGCGCGGGAAAGGCAGACCCTGCCTTCCTGCGCTGGCAGGGCCTTCGCCGTTGCGGCGTGTCAGGTCACCCGACCGTCTGCACGGACTGGCGCACGCTGCCGGCGCCCTGCACCTTGCTGGGGTCACCCGCCATCACGTTCACCGGCGTCTTGCCGCCATCCACATCGGTGTTCGCGATGTTGACGGTGGAATGCCTGGAGTCGAAGCGGAAGGTGAAGGCCTTGAGGTTCTGCAAGGTCGAATCGGAGATGTCCACGTTCGCCGTGATCGGGTAGCCGCCGCGCGTGACCGCCAGCTGGCCGATGTTGTCGGCGTAGATGCCCTGGAGCTTCAGATTCACGTCACCATTGATCTGGATCGCCTTGTCGTGGCTGTTCTGGAACGACGAGTTCGTGATCTCCACCTGGGCCGGGCCGCTCGGAAGGTCCTTCGCCGAGATGCCGGCGCGCTGGGCGTCGACCGCCTTGTTCTCCGCGCCGTCCACGGTGACGAAATCGTCCCCGGTCTGCAGGCCGTGCACGTTGTCCAGCTTGGCATCGCCCAGCAGGTGGATGCCGTCCCCGCCCTTGAACTGCAGGTTCTTGATCGATGCGCCCGGCTCGAGGATGAACATCGGCAGTCGCGTCTCCGCGGTGCCGCCGCCGTTCAGCCCGGCGCCGGCGTTGAACAGCTTGCCCTCCCCGTCGTAGGTCGTGCCCGCCTTCACGATGATGGGCTTGTTCACCTCTTCCACGCCCGTGGGCTCGGCGACCTTCATGTTCGCCGGCGGCTTGGTGACGGCTGCATTCGTTGACGGGGATGGGGCTGCGGTGGGGGCTGACGACGGCGCGGTCGCCGGTGCCTTGCCGCCCGAACCCACCTCCGTGGGGGGGCGGCGGCGCAGGCGTCGGCGATGGCTTGGGCGCGTTCGCGATCGTGGACGGGTCGGGGCGTGGGCGCCG
>NZ_BAAJYR010000282.1:0-4560 GCF_057546605.1 Acidovorax sp. KPB24-03
ACGGCGGCGGCGCCCAGCAGGCGGGTCTGCGCGGCCAGCGCGGCGTCGCTGAGGCTGGCGGCGTCGGCGGCCGAGACATCGGGGCCGTACGACGCCACCATCATCTGCGCCGGGAAGGCCGGATCGTCCGGCACGCCCGGGCGCACTTCCACGAGCCCCATCGATCCGAAGATGCGCACCATTTCTTCCATCTGCCCGGCCGTGGTGCCGTGCAGCGGCTTGTTCCAGCTGGTGCGGTTGGAGAACGCCTCGATGCGCCGGGCCATGGGCTGCTGCGGGTCCACGACGATGGCGTAGTCCTCGGCCGTCAGCACGTGGTTGGGCACGCGGGCCGGCCAGAAGGTGGGCGCGAACGGGTCGTAGGCGGTGTCGTACCCCGCCCGGCAGTAGGCCGTGTCGGCCTGCCAGGGCAGGCCCATCCAGCGGTTGATGTCGCCGGGCCCCTGGGCATACAGCGGCCCCTGGGCCGACAGCGCGGTGGCTTGGTCGAGCGTGGGCCCATAGCTGGGCTCGGCCGTGCCCGCCGGACGCTGGCGGATGCGGAACGGGCGGCTGTACAGCGTCAGATGGCGCATGGGCCAGGTCATTTCGCAGCCGGGGTGGAAGGCGTCGGCCAGGCAGAACTCCAGCGCCGCCCGGTCCAGCGTGGCGGGCTGCTGCGCGAGCGGCACCGCGTCGATGCTGGCCGGCAGCTGGCGGCCGGCATCCCAGTCGGAGACGAAGTCGCCTTGCACCCAGCGCGCCAGCACATTGCTCTGCGTCTGGCTGATGCTGGCGTTCTGGCGCGGGCTCTGGCCTGCGGGCACCGTCATCGCATCGCCGTACAGCCAGGGCCAGGGCATCTGGTTGCCGTCCGGTGGGCTGGGGGGGCGGAAGCTGTTGAACACCTGCCGGCGCAGTTCGGCGTTGCGGTCATAGCCGCCTGCGGGGGGCAGGGCGGAGAGCCGCTCGATCAGCGCGGGGTTCTCGAAGTCGTACTGCCCCTGGTGGCCGAACAGGGTGGCGAAGCCCTGGTTCACCCATTGCAGGCCCGACAGGCGCTGCAGGATGGGGTACACGTCGTCGGCGAACGAGATCGTGGCCGGCGCGGGCAGCCAGCCGGCCTGGACGTACAGGTCCTGCAGCAGGTCGTACAGCGTGCGCTGGGTCTTGACCTGCGGTGCGTAGTTGGGCGGGGCGGTCACCACCCAGGCGGATTCCACAGGAATCTCCTGGCCCTCGATGCGCACCGTGGCCGAGACCGGGCCGTCGCAGGTGTCGTCGTACCAGCCGTCGGCGTTGATGAACGAGTCGCCGTCGGCCGGGTTGAAGATCGGGCTGCCCGTGGGCGAGGCCGAGACGCCGTGGCCGGGCAGGAACACCAGCCGGCCGCTGGCGTCGGTCTGCAGCTCGCCGATCTTGACCGGCACGCCGGTGAACTGCCCGGTGCAGGGCACCGGCGCCGCGTTGCGGCCCGCGATGCGCTGCACGCCCGCGTCGATGACCAGCGTGTCGCGCGCGGCGTTCTTGGCATTGCGCAGCGGCAGCTGGGTTTTGGCCGCCTCCGGAATGTCGAGCGCGATCTGCCACTGGTACCAGGCCGCCTTGCTGTTGGCGACGTGCACGGACCATTCGATGTCGGCCCAGTCGGCGGTCAGCTCGCGCACCACGTCGCCCGCGGCGTTGTAGCCGTAGATGCGGAACTGCGCGGCCTCGCGCTTGAGCGCGCCGGTGGCATCGCGGTAAAAGCCCTGGGGCTGCGGCGGCGGGTTCACCACCTGAGGGCCCAGATAGAACGCTGTCTCGCTGTTGCCCACCCGGGCGATGCCGATTGCCGGGTGGACGGCGGCGCGCACGATGCGCGTGTCCTTCGCGGCGGGATAGTCCACGCCGGGCGCGTACTGCGCCGGACGGGGCACCACGGGCTCGCCCAGCGGCACGCCGTTCACGTTGCGGCGGTTTTCGGACGAGGCCCGGTACACGGCCTTGCGCGCCTCGGCGATGCTGCCCATGGGCATGTGCTCGGGCAGGGCATGCCAGGGGTTGTAGGCCAGGTTTTCGCCGTAGCCCGACTGGCCGCGGGCGTCCAGGTCCTGCTGGGGCAGCTCCAGGATGCCGACCTCGATCGGCAAGCTGGCCTGCTCGCTCCAGCGCACCGTGGCGGCGTCGAGCGGCATGTCATGGTCGTTGGTCTGGAACTGCACCAGGAAGCGAAAACGCGCCGGGCCCTTGCGCAGGCGGGCATGCAGGTCGGCCCGCAGGTAGAACGGGTCGTCGAAGTCCGGCGGCGCGTCGGCCGGCGGCGCCTGCACCGGCTCGATCTTGTATTTGACGAAGCGGCCCTGGCCGAAGCAGGAGGGCAGCACGCTCCAGTAGTCGGTGGCCAGCACGGAGTCCACCGTCTTTTCCATGTCGTTCAGGATCTGCGCGGTGACGGGGTGCGCCTTCAGGTAGGCATCGCCCCGGCCGTGCAGCGATTCGCAGGTGAACTCGCACATGTCCCGCGCGGTGTCGGTGAAGAACACATCGTGGTTCTGCAGGATGAAGTCGTGCGTGGTGGCGTCCTGATCAGGCTCCAGCAGCTTGCGGCCCTGCACCCCGAACAGCTTGATCGCGATGCCCGTGGTGCCCTTGAGGTCGGGGTTGCCGGGCTGCACGTCGGCCGAGAAGCGCACCCACACCGGGTACTGCGGTGCCTGTCCGAACACGCCGACCCGCAGCTCGGGCGGCAGGTTCGGATCGATGGTGAACTGGCCATGCGCCACGCCGTGCAGGCGCAGGAACACCGGCCGCGTGGCCGGGTCGCGGCCCGCCGCCATGCCCTTGCCCTGGAAATAGTCCACGAACAGCTGTTGGAGCCCGGCCACCGGATCGCTGTCGCAGCAGCAGGGGCTGGGCGGCAAGGTCGGGGGCAGGGTGATGGGTGTGGCGGCGCAGGTGCTGGTGCTGGTGGCGGCCGACGGCGCGGGTGGAACTGACGTGCTTTTCATCGCAACCCTCCTTTGTTTTATGGATCGTCCTGGACGATGTAACGCTCCCTCCCGAAAAGGCCGGCGTGAACGCCGTGCGCTTTGGGACCCGAACATTCTGCGGGGGAACGGCAGGGGGAATATTCAGGGTTTCCACCCGGTGGAAAAAGAGCGACGCCACGGCGCAGCGCGTGTATGCAGGCGCAAATCCCACAAAACCCTGCGCAAAACCGTGCCATCATCGTGGTGAATGAAAATAATTATCATTTCCAAAGACAGGGTTTTCTGTGAAGACCACCGTCCAGAGACCGTTCCCCGGTCGCCCGGTCACCCGTTTCCGCTCCCTTTGTAGAAAGTGAAAACCATGCCCCATACGCTTCCCGCTCTGCCCTATGCCTACGACGCGCTCGAACCCCACATCGATGCGCAGACCATGGAAATCCACCACACCAAGCACCACCAGACCTACGTCAACAACCTGAACGCTGCGCTGGAAGGCACGCCGCAGGCCGACCTGGCCATCGAGGCGCTGGTGGCCCAGGTGCAGACGCTGCCCGAGAAGCTGCAAGCGCCCGTGCGCAACAACGGTGGCGGGCATGCCAACCACAGCCTGTTCTGGACCGTGATGGCGCCAGCGGGCCAGGGCGGCGGCGGGCAGCCCTCCGGCGCGCTGGCGCAGGCCATCGATGCGGAGCTGGGCGGGTTCGACGCCTTCAAGGAGGCCTTCACCAAGGCCGCGCTCACGCGCTTCGGCAGCGGCTGGGCCTGGCTGTCCGTCACGCCCGGCGGCCAGCTCGCGGTGGAGAGCAGCGGCAACCAGGACAGCCCGCTCATGGCAGGCCTGCTGTCGGGCAACACGCCCATCCTGGGCCTGGACGTGTGGGAGCACGCCTACTACCTGAAGTACCAAAACCGCCGCCCGGAATACATCGCCGCGTTCTATAACGTCGTGGACTGGGCCGAAGTGGCCCGCCGCTACGCGAAGGCCCGCGGTTGACGCCAGGCGAGGGCCGCAGCGATTCTTCGTTCTGACGGCGCTCCCCGTTTCCGATCCATCGATCCACCCTCCGACCAGGGCCTTGCACATGAACGCTGACGACACACTCACCGGACGCACCGGCTGGCGCATGCGCAGATGGATGGGGGTGGCCATCGTGCTGGCCGGCGTCCTGGTGCTGAGCCGGCAGTTCTTCCAATTCCTGGCCGACAACCCGCGCGTGGAGCAGGCCTGGCACGGGGGGCTGGTGGCGGCCCTGGCGACCGCGCTGGGCACGCTGCCGGTGGTGTTCTCGCAGCGGCTGTCCGAGCGGGTGCAGGACACGCTGTTCGGCTTCGGCGCCGGGGTGATGCTGGCCGCCTGCTCGTTCTCGCTCATCATTCCCGGCATTGCCGCGGCCCAGTCGGCGGGCGCGGGGGCCTGGGGCGCGGGCGGCATCATCGGCACCTCCATCCTGCTGGGCGGACTCGCGTTGCTGGTCATGGAGCGGCTGCTGCCGCACGAGCATTTCATCAAGGGCGTGGAGGGCGGCCCGTCGCCGCGCACGCTGCGGCGCACCTGGCTGTTCGTCTTCGCGATCGCGCTGCACAACCTGCCCGAGGGCCTGGCCATCGG
>NZ_BAAJYR010000283.1:0-4544 GCF_057546605.1 Acidovorax sp. KPB24-03
TTTTGATTGCCCTGGTAGCTATCAAATCAATAGCACCGGACGGCGCGGTGGCTCACCGCCCCTTTTTGTCCACCGAACCACCCGGCCTGCGGCTTGCCGCCGGCCCCGGCCGGGAAGCCGACCGCAGGGCGGCCTCCCAGGCCCGGCTGGCCCACTCCACCGCTTCGGCCGGGCCTTCGTACATTTCCGCCGGGGCCTGCCGGTACGACAGCGCCACCGGGCGGCCATGGCGCTCGTAGACGAAAGGCTGCAGGCCACGGGCGTCGAACACCGGCGCGGTGAGCGCATCGGCCTTGAGGTACAGCGCATCGTTCACCACCAGCGCCAGCATGCGGCCTTCGTGGAAGACGCCCCAGCCGCCGAACATGCGCCGCAAGCGGACGGAGCCCCAAGGCGCGAAGACCCCGGGCAGTTCCTGGGCGAAGGCACTCACGGGAGCGGAAGGCGGCTTTTTCATCGGGGTGACGTGCGGAGGTCGAATGGGGAACCCGTCCATTGTGCGGGTCCGGCGTTGTTCCACATCGACCCGCCAAGTGTTCCGCAACGGAACACCCGTTGCGCCACGGGGCACTCCAGCGCTCGATGCGGCCTTGAAGCGATCAAAGAGCAATCGACCACCACCGCTTGATCTGCTTGGTTTGCCTGCTATTCATTTTGAAGGTTGGCCTGCCCTGACCCAGCTGGCACGTGCATTGCGCCAACACAGAGGCCCGCGCCACCCCGGTGGCGTGGAACACCCCAACCGACCACAGGAGACATGCACCATGAACATGGCAGAAATCGCCAGCCTCGGCATCGCCAACCCTTACAAGAAGCAGTACGGCAACTACATCGGCGGGCAGTGGGTGCCGCCCGTCGACGGCCAGTATTTCGAGAACACCTCGCCCATCAACGGCCAGGTGTTCACCTCCATCCCCCGCTCCAACGACAAGGACATCAACGCTGCACTGGATGCCGCCCACAAGGCCAAGGCCGCCTGGGGCAAGACCTCCACCACCGACCGGGCGAACGCCCTGCTGAAGATCGCCGACCGCATGGAAGCCAACCTGCTCACCATCGCGGTGGCCGAGACGCTGGACAACGGCAAGCCGCTGCGCGAGACCATGGCCGCCGACATTCCCCTGGCCATCGACCACTTCCGCTACTTCGCGGGCTGCATCCGCGCGCAGGAAGGCGGCATCAGCGAGATCGACCACGAAACCATGGCCTACCACTTCCACGAGCCGCTGGGCGTGGTGGGGCAGATCATTCCGTGGAACTTCCCGATCCTCATGGCGGTATGGAAGCTCGCACCGGCCCTGGCCGCCGGCAACTGCGTGGTGCTCAAGCCCGCCGAGCAGACGCCCGCCTCCATCCTCGTGCTGCTGGAACTGGTGGGCGACCTGCTGCCGCCCGGCGTGGTCAACGTGGTGAACGGGTTCGGCCTGGAAGCCGGCAAGCCGCTGGCCAGCAGTCCGCGCATCGCAAAAATAGCCTTCACGGGCGAGACCACCACGGGCCGGCTCATCATGCAGTACGCCAGCCAGAACATCATTCCCGTGACGCTGGAGCTGGGCGGCAAGAGCCCCAATGTGTTCTTCGAAGACGTGATGGCGGCCGACGATGGCTTCTTCGACAAGGCGCTGGAAGGCTTTGCGATGTTCGCGCTCAACCAGGGCGAGGTCTGCACCTGCCCCAGCCGCGCGCTGGTGCAGGAATCGATCTACGACCAGTTCATGGAACGCGCCCTGAAGCGCGTGGCGGCCATCAAGCAGGGCCACCCGCTGGACAAGGCCACCATGATCGGCGCGCAGGCCTCGCAGGAGCAGCTCGAAAAGATCCTCTCGTACCTGGACCTGGGCAAGCAGGAGGGCGCGCAGTGCCTGATCGGCGGCGAGCGCAACCACCTGGACGGCGACCTGGCCGGCGGCTACTACGTGAAGCCCACGGTGTTCAAGGGCCACAACAAGATGCGCATCTTCCAGGAGGAGATCTTCGGCCCCGTGCTGTCGGTGACCACCTTCAAGACCGAGGAAGAGGCGCTGGAGATCGCCAACGACACGCTCTACGGCCTGGGCGCCGGCGTGTGGAGCCGCGACGGCGCACGCGCCTTCCGCATGGGCAAGGGCATCCAGGCCGGGCGCGTGTGGACCAACTGCTACCACCAGTACCCTGCGCACGCGGCCTTCGGCGGCTACAAGCAGTCGGGCATCGGCCGCGAGAACCACAAGATGATGCTGGACCACTACCAGCAGACCAAGAACCTGCTGGTGAGCTACTCGCAGGCGCCGCTGGGCTTCTTCTGATCGCTTGATCTGCATCAGCCCAGCCACCGGGTGTCGGGCCTACCGTGAAGGCCCGACACCCCGTTGAACCCGCTGCACATCCGCTGCAGACGAAAGGATTTCCCCACCCATGACCGCCAAGACCATGAAGGCCGCTGTCGTTCGCACATTCGGCCAGCCGCTCACCATCGAGGAAGTGCCCGTGCCCACGCCTTCGGACGACCAGATCCTCGTGAAAATCGAGGCCTCCGGCGTGTGCCACACCGACCTGCACGCCGCCGAAGGCGACTGGCCCGTCAAGCCGAACCCGCCGTTCATCCCGGGCCATGAAGGCGTGGGCTTCGTGGCCGGCGTCGGCAAGAACGTCAAGCACGTGAAGGAAGGCGACCGCGTGGGCGTGCCCTGGCTGCACTCGGCGTGCGGCTACTGCACGCATTGCATGGGCGGCTGGGAGACGCTGTGCGAATCGCAGAGCAACACCGGCTATTCGGTCAACGGCGGCTTTGCCGACTACGCCCTGGCCGACCCGAACTTCGTGGGCCACCTGCCCAAGGACATCGGCTTCGTGGACATCGCGCCGGTGCTGTGCGCCGGCGTCACGGTGTACAAGGGCCTCAAGGTGACCGACACCAAGCCCGGCGACTGGGTCGTCATCTCGGGCATCGGCGGCCTGGGCCACATGGCCGTGCAGTACGCCAAGGCCATGGGCCTGAACGTGGCCGCCGTGGACGTGGAAGACGACAAGCTCGACCTCGCCAGGCAGCTGGGTGCGAGCGTGACGGTGAACGCCAAGACCACCGACCCCGCCGCCTACCTGCAAAAGGAGATCGGCGGTGCCCACGGTGCGCTGGTGACCGCCGTGTCGCCCAAGGCCTTCGAGCAGGCCCTGGGCATGGTTCGGCGCGGCGGCACGGTGGCGCTCAACGGGCTGCCGCCCGGCAACTTCCCCCTGCCGATCTTCGACATGGTGCTGCGCGGCGTGACGGTGCGCGGCTCCATCGTGGGCACGCGGCTCGACCTGCAGGAGTCGCTCGATTTCGCCGCGCGCGGCCAAGTGAAGGCCACCGTGGCCACGGAGAAGCTCGAGAACATCAACGACGTGTTCGACCGCATGCGCCAGGGGCAGATCCAGGGGCGCATCGTGCTGGACATGGCAACGGCCTGATCCCCATGAACACGCCGGCCGCCCCCTCCACACCGGTACCCGCCCCGGAGACCGGGCCTGTGGGCCGCGTCTCGGCCACGCCGGCGGCCGTCGCGCTCATCGAGCGCTTGGTCGCGCAGCACGGCCCGCTCATGTTCCACCAGTCGGGGGGGTGCTGCGACGGCAGCGCGCCGATGTGCTTCGCGCTGGGGGAGTTTCTGCTGGGCGATTCGGACGTGCTGCTGGGCGAGATCGCGGGCACGCCCTTCTACATGAGCCGCTCGCAGTTTGCCTACTGGGAGCACACGCACCTCATCATCGATGCGGTGCCCGGCAACGGCGGCATGTTCTCGCTGGAACGGCCCACGGGCCTGCGTTTTCTCACACGGTCGCGGCTGTACAGCGACGCGGAATGGGAGGCCGTCAGCGCGCTCGGGCCGCCGGCTTGAAAGGCTCGGGCCCGCCTGCGGCCTGCGCCGCCTTGAGGTGACGGTACACGGTGTTGCGCGACACGCCCAGCGCACGCGCCGCGGCCGATACATTGCCGCCGTGGGCCGTTAGCGCCTGCGCCAGGGCAGCAGCGGTGGTATCGCCCAGGCGCGGCACGGCAACGGGGCTGTGTGCCAACGCATGCTCGCCCGGCAAGGCCCAGGCCCCGGCCAGGGCCGGGGCAGGCCCTCCTGCATTGACTGCCGTGCCGTTGGCATGCGCCAGCAGCAGGTCGCAATCCTCCAGGAAGTCCTCGGGCAGATGCGCCCGCTGGATCACCCCGGCGTCGCCCCGCGCCATCAGCGCCGCGGTGCGCAGCACGCTGCTCAACTGGCGCAGGTTGCCCGGCCAGGCATGCGCGGCGAACAGCGCCATGGCCTCGGGCGCGACGCGCGGCACCGCGCTGGCGGGGGCGTCGGCCTGCGCACGCAGGATGCGCTCGACGATCACGGCCAGATCGGTGCGCTCACGCAGCGCGGGCAGCCGCACGACGAGCCCGTTCAGCCGGTAATACAGGTCGTCGCGGAAGGTGCCCTGCGCCATCATCTCGCGCAGGTTGCGGTGCGTGGCGCAGACCACGGCCACGTCCACCGGCACCTGCCGCACCCCACCCAGCGGCGAAACGCTGCGCTCCTGCAGCACGCGCA
>NZ_BAAJYR010000284.1:0-4525 GCF_057546605.1 Acidovorax sp. KPB24-03
CTCGATCACCGCGGGCCGCACCACGGGAATGCCCAGCAGGTCGGCCTGGAATTGCATGAGCAGGTCGTTCACGCAGGCGCCGCCGTCCACGCGCAGCTCGCTCACCGGCGCGCCGCCGGCGGCCACGGCGTCGCGGCTCATGGCCTGCAGCAGCGCGGCGCTCTGGTAGGCGATGCTCTCCAGCGCCGCCCGCGCGATGTGGGCGAGCGTGGTGCCGCGCGTGAGGCCGGTGATGGTGCCGCGCGCGTCGGGCTTCCAGTAGGGCGCGCCCAGGCCGGTGAAGGCGGGCACCATCATCACGCCGCCCGAATCGGGCACGCTTTCGGCGAGCGACTGCACCTCGTTGCTGGCCGAGATGGCGCGCAGGCCGTCGCGCAGCCACTGCACCACGCGCCGCCGACGAACACGCTGCCTTCCATGGCGAACTCGGGCGTGCTGCCGGCCAAGCTGAGCGAGGCCGCGCCGGGCGGCGCCGTGCCGATCTGGGCCGCGCTGGTGGTGAGCAGGCCGTTGGTGGAGGTCTGGAACTTCTGCCCCGTGTGCATCAGCATGAAGCAGCCGGTGCCGTAGGTGTTCTTGGCCATGCCGGCCTTGAAGCAGGCCTGGCCGAACAGCGCGCTCTGCTGGTCGCCGGCCACGCCGCCGATGGGCAGGGCGCTGCCCAGCAGCTCGGGGTGGGTGTCGCCGAAGTGGGCGCTGGAGGGGCGCACCTCGGGCATGAGGGCGCGCGGGATCTGCAGCAGCTCCAGCAGTTCGTCGTCCCACTGGTTGGTGCGCACATTGAAGAGCATGGTGCGCGCGGCGTTGCTCACGTCGGTCACGTGCACCTGGCCTTGCGTGAGCTGCCAGATGAGCCAGCTGTCCACGGTGCCGAAGGCCAGTTCGCCGCGCTCGGCCTGGGCGCGCGCGCCGGGCACGTGGTCCAGCAGCCAGCGCAGCTTGGTGCCCGAGAAATACGCATCGATCAGCAGGCCGGTCTTGGCCTGGATGGTGTCGGCCAGGCCGCGCTCGCGCAGCTCGGCGCACAGCGGCTCGGCGCGGCGGTCCTGCCAGACGATGGCGTGGTGCACGGGCTCGCCGGTGCGCCGGTTCCACAGCACCGTGGTCTCGCGCTGGTTGGTGATGCCCAGCGCCCGCACGTCGCCGGCCTTCAGATTCGCCTGGGCCAGGGCCTGCCGCGCGGTGGCCAGCTGGGTGCGCCAGATCTCGCGCGGGTCGTGCTCCACCCAGCCGGGCTGCGGGTAGATCTGCGGCAGTTCCAGCTGTGCCTGCGCGACGATGTGGCCGCGCTCGTCGAACACGATGCTGCGGGAACTGGAGGTGCCTTGGTCGAGGGCGAGCAGATAGGTCATGGTGGATTCTGGAGGGAGAGGGCCGGCAGGGTGCCGCAGGGCGGTGGGGGCGTCATCCAGCGACGGTGCAGTCCACGCCGGCATCGCGCAGCAGCGCGGGAAAGGGCTCGGGTGGCGGCGCATCGGTGAACAGCCGGCCGATCTGCGCCAGCGTGGCGGCCTGCACCATCGCCGCGCGGCTGAACTTGCTGTGGTCGGCGGCCAGCCAGACCTCGCGGGCCTGGGCGATGATGGTCTGCGCCACCTTCACCTCGCGGTAGTCGAAGTCGCGCAGCGTACCGTCCGACTCGATGCCGGAGATGCCGATGAGCGCGATGTCCACCCGGAACTGGCGGATGAAATCCACCGCGGCTTCGCCCACGATGCCGCGGTCGCGCGAGCGCACCACGCCGCCGGCCACGATGACTTCGAAGTCGGGCTTGCCGCTCAGGATGGCGGCCACGTTCAGGTTGTTGGTGATGACGCGCAGGCCGCGGTGGTGCATGAGCGCCCGGGCGATGGCTTCGGTGGTGGTGCCGATGTTGAGGATCAGCGAGCAGTCGTTGGGCACCTGGGCCGCCACGGCGCGCGCGATGCGGGCCTTGCCGTCGGCATGCAGCGTTTCGCGCTGCGTATGGCCGAGGTTCTCCACGGTGGAGGTCGGCACCCGCACGCCGCCGTGGAACCGCCTCACCAGCCCCAGTTCGGCCAGCCGCTGCACGTCACGCCGCACCGTCTGCAGCGTCACGCCCAAGGTGTCGGCCAGCTCCTCCACGGTGGCGGATTGGCGGGAGCGGACCTCTTCGAGCAGGCGCAGTTGGCGGGGGTTGGTGTTCACGGAAAGGATTCGGGTGGCGAAGCGAAATCGAAAAGAAATGACAGCGCAGGGTCCGCAGCGGGACTGCCTGACTTTAAAGCGAACCAAAACGAACAGTTCCAGGGTAAACCTTGATGGGAAACGATCAAGAAGCAACAATCCCGATCCGGATCGAACGCCGAGGCGGAGGGCGCCGCGGTCGGTGCCCCGCAAGGTTTTCAGTGGCCCCGGACGAAAAAAATCCCCCTTGCGGGGGATTTGTCTCGGCGGCCAAAGGCGTCTCTTGGAAGACTGCGGAGCGCGTCAGAACCGGTGGCGAATCGACAAGGCGATGCTGTTCACGTCCTTGCCTGGGGAGGCAGCCACGCCTCCGATGAAACCGTTGCCACCCAGAAAGTCCTGCGAGGTGTTCTTGTTTTCCAGGTGCGTCAGCACGGCGCTCACGTCGGTGCGCTTGGACAGCGCGTAGGTGTAGGCCGCGCCGTAGGAGTAGCGGTCGGCATTGAACGGGCGCTTGTCGTTCATGTTGTTGTAGGCCACGGTCACCGTGTGCACGCCGCTGGTGATGCGGTAGCCGACCTGGAACAGGCGGGCGTCCTGCTTGAAGCCCTGGATGAACGCGTTCTGCACCAGGCCCGCCACCGGCGCCGTGGCCGGGTTGGCCGACAGGCTCGCGGCGATGGTGGACAGGTCGCTCGGGTGGTCGTCCTTGATGACGGCGTACTGGCCGGACAGCGTGCCCGGGCCGATGTCCAGCGTGGCACCCACGATGCCGGTGGTGAGCGACTTTTCGCCCAGTTCGTTGTTGCGGGTGTTGTAGCCGCCGCCGAACGAATAGCCGTCGCCCTTGTAGATCGCCATGATGCCCAGCAGGCGCCGCGCGCTCGGCTTGCCCGCCACCTCGCCGGCGGCGTACATGGCGGTGGCGGTGAGGCCGTCCTTTTGCAGGGCGTACTGGATCGAGTTGCTGACCCGGATGTCGAACGAGTTCGGGATCGCCACCAGTTGTCCCAGGGACAGGCTGGACTCAGTCTTCATCGCATCGAAGTTGCCGGTGGCCAGGTAGCCGGGCGTGTACTGGCGGCCGAACGTGAAGGCGCCGAACGGGGTCACCAGACCGCTGAATATCTGGCGGTCGAAGAAGGTTTTGTTCAGGTTGACGCCGATGTTGGAGCCGATCTGATTGGCCACGGCGGTCACCGCGGGCTGCAGGGCCGCGGGCAGGCCCAGCGAGGTGGCCGTGCTCAGCCGGTCGGGCAACTGGCCCAGGGACACGGGGCGGTTGCTGGTGTCGCCGGTATCGGCCTCGATCCGCGCTTCCATGGTGAAGATCGCACGGTAGCCACCGCCCAGGTCTTCGTTGCCCTTGAAGCCCAGGCGCGAGCCTTCCATGTTGCCGCTGATCAGCCGGGTCTGATTGCCGCCGGGGCCGCCGGTCACATGGCTGACGCCCAGGTCCACGATGCCGTACATGTTGAGGCTGCTGCTGCCCGCCATGCCCGACGTGCTTTGTGCCATGGCGACCGACGATAGACAGGCAAGAACAGCCACCGACAGCACACGCATTTTGTTCATGACATCTCCCAGATACGAAATTGGACGGGAGCGCCGCCGACACCGCCGACGCTCGTGGATGAAGCCCGAGACTAGGGGCAATGTTTCAAGCGGTAAAGGGTGTGAATACCGAGCAGGGCGTTTGCGACACAGGGGAAAACCCGGAACCTCCAGAGCACGGAGTGCGCTGGAGACGCTGTTTTTTTGGCCATCGCCCTCGCTGCAGACGTCCTTCGCCGCACGGCGCGCTGACGGTGGGGTGGGGCGCGCCACTGGCGCCAAGCGAACAAAAACGAATCAATCAAGGGTAAACCTTGATTCAAAACGATCACAAAACAACAAAAATGATCGCAATCGAACAACGAAGACTTGACCGTGCGCGCTCTGCGCTGCGGTTCGGGTCGCAGAAATGGGGTAGCTGCATGCAGCTGGCACTTGAGAGCATCAACAAGCGGGTAGGGGCCCAGACCTGGCTGCATGGCATGGACATGGCGCTGCAAAGCGGCGCGGTGACCGTTCTGCTGGGCGCACGCAGGCGGGAAAGACCAGCCTGATGCGCATCATGGCGGGGCTGGACAAGCCGACCGAAGGCACGGTGCGCGTGGATGGTGTGGACGTGACCGGCGTGCCCGTGCGCGAGCGCAACGTGGCCATGGTGTACCAGCAGTTCATCAACTATCCCTCCATGACGGTGGCCGACAACATCGCCTCGCCGCTCAAGCTGCGGGGCGACAAGGGCATCGCCGAGCGCGTGCGCGCCTTGGCCGAGCGGCTGCACATCGACATGTTCCTGAACCGCTACCCGGCCGAGCTGTCGGGCGGG
>NZ_BAAJYR010000285.1:0-4500 GCF_057546605.1 Acidovorax sp. KPB24-03
CCCAGATGGAAAGCGAAGGGCCGTGCCCACACCCGGTCCGCCGGCAAAGCCAGGCCGCGGCCCGCCCATCGCACCGTCTGCGCCCCTGCGTTTCCGCCGCGGCGTGGGCCGGGCCGCCAGCGCGCACCAGCGCCCCGCAGGGCGCCGCGCACATCGCCAGGCAATGCGGGCCGCCTGCCAGCCCCATGGCCAACGCGGTCCAGACCAGGGTGTCGGGCATGGCGGCGTCCTTCAGATGATGCGGGAAAAGCGCGCGCGGTTGCGGTCCGCCTGCAGGTAGCGATCAAACAGCATCGCCACGCCGCGCACGAAGAACCAGCCCATGGCCGTGACCTCGATGCCTTCCTGGCCGAGCACGACCAGGCCCTGCGCCTGCAGGTCCTCCAGTGCCTGCAGTTCGGTGGCGAAGTACTGCCGGAAATCGATCAGCCACGCCTGCTCCACCGGCTCGAACAGCACCTCGCCCTGGCACATCAGCGCCATGATGACGGAGCGGCGCACCAGGTCGTCGCGCGTGAGCGCCAGGCCCCGCACCACCGGCAGGCGCCCCTGGTTGATGAAGTCGTAGTACTCGTCCAGCGTCTTGGCGTTCTGGCTGTAGGTGGCGCCCACGCGGCCGATGGCCGACACGCCCAGGCCGAGCAGGTCGCAATCGGGCTGGGTGCTGTAGCCCTGGAAGTTGCGGTGCAGCCGGCCCTGGCGCTTGGCCACGGCCAGGGCGTCGCCCGGCAGCGCGAAGTGGTCCATGCCCACATAGACGTAGCCGGCGTCCTGGAACGACCGCAGCGATTGCGACAGCATGGCCACCTTCGACGCCGCCAGCGGCAGATCCGCCGGCACGATGCGGCGCTGCGGCTTGAAGCGCTCGGGCAGGTGGGCGTAGGCATACAGCGCGATGCGGTCCGGCCGCAACCGGCCCACCTGCTCGAGCGTGCGCTCGAAGGACTCGGGTGTCTGCCGCGGCAGGCCGTAGATCAGGTCCACGTTGATGGACTCGAAGCCCAGCGCACGCGCGCTGGCCACCAGGTCGAAGACCTGGCTGGCCGGCTGGATGCGGTGCACGGCCTTCTGCACTTCGGGGTCGAAGTCCTGCACGCCGAAGCTCAGGCGGTTGAAGCCCAGCTCCGCCAGCAGCGCCAGCCGGCCCGCGTCCACCGTGCGCGGATCGATCTCGATCGAATACTCGCCGCCGGGCGCAAGCGTGAAGCTGCGCTGGAGCATGGCCATCAGCGACCGCAGGCCGTCATCCGACAGGAACGTCGGGCTCCCCCCGCCCAGGTGCAGCTGGCTCACCACCTGGCCCACGCCACACTGGGCCGTGTGCAGGTCGATCTCGCGGCTGAGATAGCGCAGGTACACCTCGGCCCGCTCGGGGTGGCGGGTGATGATCTTGTTGCAGGCGCAGTAGTAGCACAGCGACTCGCAAAAGGGAATGTGCACATACAGCGACAAGGGCAGTGCCTTGGCGGCCGACCCCAGGCGGCGCTGCTGCAGCGCGAGAACGTAGTCGTCCTGTCCGAAGGCCTCCACGAACCGGTCGGCGGTCGGGTAGGAGGTGTAGCGGGGGCCGGGCACGTCGAAGCGGCGCAGGAGTTCAGGGGTGACAGCGATCATGGGATTTCCTTGTGCCTGCCCAATGTGCCGCAGGCCCCGGGGGAAACCCTTGACCTGGGTCAAGGGTTCTGCAGGCGCACGCTGCCACAATTGATCCATGACAGGTGCCCGGCGTTCGCCCGGGCTCTACCACCCTGCCGGCCGCCCGCCCTCCCCTCACCACAAAGGCCTTTTCCCATGAATCCGCAAACCATCAAAGTGGCATGCTCGAACTGCAACCTTCGCGAGCTGTGCATGCCGCTGGGCCTGAACGATCAGCAACTGCAGCGGATCGACGACATCGTGGCCGTGCGCCGCAAGGTCAAGCGGGGGGCCACCCTGTTTCGCAATGGCGAGCCCTTCAGTTCGCTCTTCGCCATCCGCACCGGCTTCTTCAAGACGTGCGTGGCCACCGAAGACGGCCGCGACCAGGTCACGGGCTTTCAGATGGCCGGCGAGATCATCGGCCTGGACGGCATCGTCAGCGACCACCACACCTGCGACGCCGTCGCGCTGGAAGACGCCGAGGTCTGCGTCATGCCCTTTGACCGCATCGAGGAGCTGTCGCGCGAGGTCACGGCGCTGCAGCACCACGTGCACAAGATCATGAGCCGCGAGATCGTGCGCGAGCACGGCGTGATGCTGCTCCTGGGCAGCATGCGGGCGGAAGAGCGCCTGGCGGCCTTCCTGCTCAACCTGGTGCAGCGCCTGCATGCCCGGGGCTTCTCGCAGTCCGAACTCGTGCTGCGCATGACGCGCGAGGAAATCGGCAGCTACCTCGGCCTCAAGCTGGAGACGGTGAGCCGCACCTTCTCGAAGTTCGTCGAGGACGGCATCGTCGAGGTCAAGCAGCGCCACGTGCGCATCCTGGAGACCGCGGCGCTCAAGCGCATCGTGAACTCGCAGAACTGCCACTGAGCGGCCGGCCTGCGGCACCGGCGCTGGCATTTCATGCGCCCGGGTGGTGGCGCGCGCAGTCGGCGGGCCGGTCGGTCACGGGCACGGGGCAGCGGTTCAGTTCGAACGGCGACATGGCCAGCAGCGTGGTGAGTGCGCTCGACGCCATCGTCACCAGCCAGAAAGCGAAGAAGGCGATGGTGTAGACCCCCTCGCGCGAGAGCGCCAGCGGCTGTCCGAACCAGTGCATGTCCTGTGGGTCCACCAGGGCAAAGACCAGCATTTCCAGCACGCCCGCCATCAGGAAGGCGGGCCATGCAATCCACATGAGGCGTTGGGTCCACATTGCGCTTGTCTCCTCGTTTCGGGGGGTGGTGCGGACAGGCCGCCTTCAGCGCGGCTGGTCCTGCACGGGGGTGGCCGCATGGTTGCGCGCCTTCATGGCCGGGGCCAGGCTGTTCGGCGCGCCCTGCAGCGTCTTGTTGATCTCGATGCCCTGGCGGTAGTAGTCCTCGGCCACCACCGGGTCGGGGCGCACGACCGCCACCCACAGCGTGGTGAAACCCGCCACGACCACGATGGCCGGCCCGGCAATGACCATCCAGACGAAGCCGAACTTCCACCAGGGAGCGGCCGAAGGAAGGGGAGCCGGTGCGGCGGCGATAGGGGATGGCATGGTGTTCACTCCTGACAGGAAAAGAAGAAATGCGGTCGGAACAGCGGTCTGGCGCCTGAAACGGTGACGGTGTGGCCGGCGGCGCTCATCGCGGCACCAGGAAGACCGACTTCTCGGCGACATGGCCGCCCGAGCCCAGCGCCTGCACGTCGAACTGCACGGCATGCGATCCGGGCGGCGCGGAGCCGTAGGGGATCTGCAGGCGCACGGCCACCCAGCGGGACTCGGCCGCGCCGATCTCCACCTCGGCGTCGGACGCCACGCGCAGCCCCTGCAGCCCGCTCGCTCCGATGCGGTAGCGCTGGCCGGACTCGGTGGCATTCATGATCTGCAGGCGGTAGATGTTCTCCAGCTGCCCACCGGCCACGATGCGCGAGAGCGCGGCGCGGTCGCGCACCACGTCCACCTTAAGCGGCGTGCGCAGCACCAGGCTGGACAGCAGCCCCACGCACAGCGCCACCAGCAACGCGCTGTAGACCAGCACGCGGGGGCGCAGCACGCGGCGCAGCATCTGCGCCCGGCCCCAGCGAGCCGCCACGCCGTTCTGCGTGGAAAAGCGGATCAGCCCCCGCGGGTAGTGCATCTTGTCCATCACGGTGTTGCAGGCGTCCACGCACAGCCCGCAGCCAATGCACTCGTATTGCAGGCCGTTGCGGATGTCGATGCCCACCGGGCACACCTGCACGCACAGCGTGCAGTCGATGCAGTCGCCCAGGCCCCGGGCCTTGTAATCCACCGTCTTGGTGCGGGGACCGCGCGGCTCGCCGCGCGCGTCGTCGTAGGTGACGATGAGCGTGTCGCGGTCGAACATGGCGCTCTGGAACCGGGCATAGGGACACATGTACTTGCACACCTGCTCGCGCATGAAGCCGGCATTGCCGTAGGTGGCGAAGCCGTAGAACAGCACCCAGAAGATCTGCCAGCCGCCCTGCATCGCCAGGAGCTCGCCCGACAGTTGGCGGATGGGCACGAAGTAGCCCACGAAGGTGAAGCCCGTCCACAGCGCCACCGTGATCCAGAGGAACTGCTTGAGCGCCTTCTTGCGCACCTTCTCGAAGGTCCAGCCCCCGGCATCCAGGCGCAGGCGGGCGCTGCGGTCGCCCTCCACCCGGTGCTCGATCCACATGAAGATCTCGGTGTACACCGTCTGCGGACAGGCGAAAGCCGCACCACAGGCGCCCCCGCCACCGCGGTGAACAGGAACAGCGACATCGCGCTGACGATGAGCAGGCCCGTGAGGTAGATGAAATCCTGCGGGTACAGCACCAGCCCGAACAGGTAAAGGCGCCGCGCCCCCAGGTCGAACAGCACCATCTGCCGCTCGCCCCACTGCA
>NZ_BAAJYR010000286.1:0-4498 GCF_057546605.1 Acidovorax sp. KPB24-03
GGCTTCGCCGGCCAGCCGGGCATGCAGCGCCGGCGCATCGCGCAGCAACTGGCGCAGGGCATGCGCGGTGCGGGCCACGTGCGCAGGCGTGCGGCCCGAGCGCAAGAAGCGCCACAGCCACGGCAGGGCGCGGGGCAGGTAGCCCCAGCGCACGGTGAGCGGGCCTTGCGGGTCCAGCAGGTAGCCAGGCACCTGCTTCCACATGCCGGGCCCTGCGGGCGGAAGAATGGAGTGGGAAGACAGCCAGCCCGCATTGCCGTAGCTCGTGGCTTCTTCGCCAGCGGGGGCATGGGGGTTGAGCAGCGTGACCTGGCGGCCGGAGCGCAGCATCTCGATCGCGCACACCGTGCCCACGATGCCGGCCCCGATCACCACGACGTGCCGGCGCCGGTCGGCAGGCCCGGTGGCTCTGGCCTGGGTGGCGTCGTCGGCAAGGGCGGGAGTGGCGAGGGCTGTGGCGGGCATGTGTGCGGCTGCGCAGGGCAGCGAGGAGGAGAGGGGGTGTGGGCCGGACCCGGTCGTGCCATTTTTCCACGAAAGGGTCCGGTCCACGGTGCCCTGCCGGCCTGGTGCCCGGTGAGCACCGGCGGATCAGCAGTCCTCGCCGCGGCGCACGGAACGCTGCAGCGCCATGCGGTCGGCGCGGCGCTGCGCGCCCTGGCTGCGGATGTGCTTGCCTGCCGCGGCGCTGGTGCCGCGCGCCGCCAGCGCGCGGGCCACCGGGTTGCGCGGCGGTGCGCTGGCTTCGAGGTGCAGCACCATCGGCTGCTTCATGCGGCGCAAGGCCTTGACCCGGCCTTGCTGGAAGGCGCGGGAACGTTTCTGAGCACTCATGTGCGATTCCTGAAAAGCAAAAAGCCCCGGCTGAGCAAGCCAGGGCTTTCGTGCGGCGCACCCCCATTCGAATGGGCGGGGGAGCGCAGCCACCTTGGCTGAAAGGTGTGTGAGCGACACGGTTCAGCCGGGGCGAGGAACCGTGTTCAGTGAGGGGGGGTGAACAAATAAGGCATGGAAAGACAGCTCCTGAAAGGTGCGCCGCAAGGGTGCTCGTTGCGGCGCTGGTGAAGCGAAGGCGCGATTATCGAAGCGGCTTCGCGGGCGTGGCAAGGCCTGCTGCGGCCCCTGGCGGCCCTTGTTGTGCAGGGCCAACGGCGGGCTCGGATAATGCAGCCCTTCATGACCGAATCCGCGCCTTCCTCTTCTTCCCCTTCTTCCTCCACCGCCGGGGCGCCCAGCGCGCCGTTGCGCATCACCTTCCCGCCGTCGCTGCCCGTCTCGGCGCGGCGCGACGAAATCATGGCGGCGATGCGGGAGCACCAGGTCATCATCGTGTGCGGGGAGACCGGCTCGGGCAAGACCACACAACTGCCCAAGATCGCGCTGGCACTGGGGCGCGGCAAATGCAACGCCGCGCCGGGACAGAAAGGCCAGCTCATCGGCCACACGCAGCCGCGCCGCATCGCCGCCAGCAGCGTGGCCAAGCGCATCGCCGAAGAGCTGCAGACCCCACTGGGCGACGTGGTGGGCTACAAGGTGCGGTTCCAGGACCGGCTGTCGCGCGACGCCTCGGTCAAGCTCATGACGGACGGCATCCTGCTGGCGGAGACCCAGACCGACCCGCTGCTCAAGGCCTACGACACGCTCATCATCGACGAAGCGCACGAGCGCAGCCTGAACATCGACTTCCTGCTGGGCTACCTGCGGCAGATCTTGCCGCGCCGGCCCGACCTGAAGGTGGTCGTCACCTCGGCCACCATCGATGCCGACCGCTTTGCCAAACACTTCGCCTTGCCGCGGCGCCTGCCTACCCGCTCCAAGTCCGGCGAGGGGCCGCAGGGCGATGCGGCGCAGGCAGCCGGGCCGCAGGGCGCGGAGCTGATTCCCGCGCCGATCATCTATGTGTCGGGCCGGACCTTTCCGGTCGAGCAACGCTGGCGTCCGTTCGAAGAGTCGCGCGACTACGGCCTGAACGAAGCCATCGCCGACGGCGTGGACGAGCTGTGGGCCGGCAACGCGGGCGGCGACATCCTCGTCTTCCTGCCCGGCGAGCGCGAGATCCGCGAGGCCGCCGACCACCTGCGCAAGCACCTGGCGCACCAGCCGGTGATGCGCAATGCCGAGGTGCTGCCCCTGTTCGCGCGGCTGTCGCAGGCCGAGCAGGACCGCATATTCGACGGGCACACGGGCCGGCGCATCGTGCTGGCCACCAACGTGGCCGAGACCTCGCTCACCGTGCCCGGCGTCCGCTACGTGATTGACGCCGGCACCGCGCGCGTGAAGCGCTACAGCTTCCGCAGCAAGGTGGAACAGCTGATGGTCGAGCCCGTCAGCCAGGCCGCCGCCAACCAGCGCGCGGGCCGCTGCGGCCGCGTGGCCAACGGCATCTGTATCCGGCTCTACGACGAGGCCGACTTCAACGGCCGGCCCCGGTTCACCGACCCAGAAATTTTGCGGTCATCGCTGGCCGGCGTCATCCTGCGCATGAAGTCGCTGCACCTGGGCGACGTGGCGCAGTTCCCTTTCATCGAGGCGCCTTCGGGCCGTGCGATCGCTGACGGCTACCAGTTGCTGGGCGAGCTGGGTGCGGTGGACGACTCCAATGAACTCACGCCGATGGGCCAGGAGCTGTCGCGCCTGCCGCTCGACCCGCGCGTGGGCCGCATGATCCTGGAGGCGCGCGAGCGCCAGGCGCTGGACGAGGTGCTCATCATCGCCAGCGCCCTGAGCGTGCAGGACGTGCGCGACCGCCCCATGGATGCACAGCAGCAGGCTGATCAGGCCCACGCCAAGTTCGACGACGAAAAGAGCGAGTTCAGCGGCTACCTCAAGCTGTGGAAGTGGATCAACGAAGCGCGCGGTGGCGCGCCCACCCTGCCGTCGGCGCGCATGCAGAAGCAGGCCGCGCGCAAGGGCGCGCCCTCGCAGGCCGTGCTGCCCGTGGGACAGCGCATGGCCGCGGCGGCCGTGGCTCCGCCGGCGGCCACCGAGGCCGCAGCGGCTGCGCCCACCCACAAGCTCAGCAACCGCCAGTACGAATCGCTGCTGCGCCAGAACTTCATCAGCGTGCGCCGACTGCGCGAGTGGCGCGACATCCACACGCAATTGCTGACCGTGGTGACCGAACACCGCTGGCGCATCAACGACCGCCCTGCCAGCTACGAGCAGATCCACCTGTCCATGCTGGCCGGGTTGTTGGGCAACATCGGCGTCAAGAGCGACGAGGACGACTGGTACCTGGGCGCACGCGGCATCAAGTTCTACAAGCACCCGGGCGCGCACCTGTCCAAGAAGCCCGGGCGCTGGATCGTCGCGGCCGAGCTGGTGGAGACCACGCGCCTCTTCGGCCGGGGCATCGCGGCCATCGAGCCGCAGT
Source organism: Acidovorax sp. KPB24-03 (assembly GCF_057546605.1). Taxonomy (NCBI): domain Bacteria; kingdom Pseudomonadati; phylum Pseudomonadota; class Betaproteobacteria; order Burkholderiales; family Comamonadaceae; genus Acidovorax; species Acidovorax sp. KPB24-03. The sequence continues at coordinate 3,374 of NZ_BAAJYR010000286.1, forward strand.
GGATCGAGCAATTGGGCGGGCACCTGCTCAAGAAGCAGCTGCTCGACCCGCATTGGGAAAAGAAGGCGGCCGAGGTCAACGCGCTGGAGCGCGCCACGCTGTACGGCATCGTCATCTACAACAACCGGCGGGTGAACTTCGGCAAGGTGGACCCTTATGCGGCGCGCGACATCTTCATCCGCGAGGCGCTGATCGGCGGGCAGTGGGAAACCCGTCTGCCTTTTCTGGCCGCCAACCACAAGCTCATCGCCAAGGTCGAAGAGCTCGAACACAAGTCGCGCCGACAGGACGTGCTGGTGGATGACGAACTGATCTATGCCTTCTACGACCAGCAGTTGCCGGCCGACGTGTGCAGCGGGTACAGCTTCGAGGCGTGGTACCGCGAGGCGAGCGCGTCGAAGCCCGACCTGCTCAAGCTGACGCGCGAAGAACTCATGCGCCACGAGGCCGCGGGCATCACCGGCAATGCCTTCCCGCGCACGGTGCGGCTGGGCGGCGTGGATTGCGCCGCGAGCTACCTGCACGAGCCGGGCGATGCGCGCGACGGCATCACGGTCACCGTGCCGCTGTTCGTGCTCAACCAGGTGAGCGACGAGCGCTGCGAATGGCTGGTGCCCGGCATGCTGCAGCCCAAGATCCAGGCCCTGCTCAAGAGCCTGCCGCAGCGCCCCCGCAGCCGGTTCGTGCCGCTGCCCGACAGCGCTGCCCGGCTGGCCGGGCTGCTCGGCACGCCCGAACGCTTCGGCCACGGCAGCCTGGTCGAGGTGCTGCTCAAGCAGGTGCGCGATGAGACCTCGCTCGACGTCAAGCGGGCCGATTTCAAGCTCGACATGCTGAGCCCGCACCTGTTCATGAACTTCCGCGTGGTGGACGAACACGGGCGCCAGCTCGGTCATGGGCGCAACCTGGGTGCCCTCAAGGCCGAATGGGGTGCGAAGGCGCGCGGCGCCTTCCAGGCCCTGGCAGGGCTCAAGCTGGGCGGTGATGCCAAGGGTTTTGAAGAAAAACAGGCTCCAGCGCAAGAAGTACTAGGGCATTCTGCTATCAAAAATGAAGCACCTCCCGCTGCAGCGGGGGGGCCGCGGCCCTGCGGCGGTGACGGCGCCGGCCGCTGCGGCCCGGCAG
>NZ_BAAJYR010000287.1:0-4493 GCF_057546605.1 Acidovorax sp. KPB24-03
GCTGCGTGGAGCGGCGGCCGACCCTGCCCCGCCCCTGCGCGCTCCGCGCGTGCACCGGGGCCTGATCGCAAGCGGCGACCGCTTCGTGTCGACCGTGCAGGAATCGCAGGCGCTGCGCGACGCGTTCACCGCCGCCGGCCATGCGGTGCTGGCGGTGGAGATGGAGGGCGCCGCCGTGGCCCAGGTCTGCAGCGACTACGGCGTGCCCTTCGCCGCCGTGCGCACGGTCTCCGACCGCGCGGACGACGCCGCGCACGTGGACTTCCCCCGCTTCGTGCAGGCCGTGGCCAGCCAGTATGCCGATGGCATCATCGGGCGGTTTCTCAGGATGCTATAAAAATAATAGCTGTATGCCCTAGTGATAATTGCGCTGGAGGCTGTTTGCCTATTGGGTGGTTTTCGGAAAGGAAAGCGTTTGTCTCGGCCGGTGCTGTGGACCTGCCGCCTTGGGGTTTTATCGATCCATCCATTGGCGATAGATTTCCTGGAAGCGTCGAACGAGGCGCTCGCCGGGTTGCAGAACGCCCTTCATGCGTGAGGGTCTGGACGACAGCCCGCGTTGCACTGCCTCACAGATGGCTTGATCTTCCGCAAAGAGCTTTTCCGCGTAGGCGGTGTGCCAAGGACCCACGATTTCCAGCATCGCCATTTCAGCCCGAGTGAGATCAGGAACCTCAAAGCTGAAGAGGCGGGCGAACATCCTGCAACTGCCAGTGCCTGTCGGCTGGTAATCCATGATGGCAAGCTGCTGGTTGTCGGTGTATCCAATGGTCGTGGCAGGAAAGATCACGTGATGCCGATAGCCATCCGGGTACGGAACCGGCACCCGTTTGAAGATTTCATTCACCCTAGCATCACGCGGGCGCTCGTAGCGCTTGGGATTGAGCCGGGTGGTGTACGAGATGGTGTTGTCAGCGTTGGGGTCGCTGTCCACCTGAAGGGGTTTTTGCACGTCGGCCGCAAAAGTATCTGCGTGCACGGAGAAGGCGTGCTCGAATTCCACAGTGTTTTGCAGCACGACTTTCCAGTTGGCTGCGATGTCTTGCACCCTCTTCGGTTTCTCTGCTCCTATCGCCCGAGACATCTGGTCCAGGGCGGGCAGCGTGGCGCCCAGAAATTCGTCCAGGCGCTGTCGAGGCTCCGCGCTCACGAAAATGAACTCGCCAAGGGTTTCCACCTGCCAAGTCTCCAGCCGCAGGTCTGCCGTCTGATAGCACGCCAACGCCTCGTTGTGTCGATGGGGCACGCCAATCGCCATTCCGTCGCCGTTGTAAGTCCAAAGATGGTAGGGACAGCGGATTGGGCCATGACCGCTGGGCTTCTCGAAGAATGCGGAGAAGCGATGGGGGCATACATTGGCGTAGGCCACGATGCGGCCTTCATGGCGATGAATCACCAAATCAGTCGCTCCAATGAGCCGCTTGACATAGTCCAGTTCGTTCGGAATATCGCGGGTCAATGCGGCCAAATGCCATGCCTGCCGAAAAATATACTTTTCCTCCAAAGCAAGCACGTCTGGGTTTGTGTAGTCAGCTGGATCGATAAGATGGTTCTCGGGCATGATCAATCCTACTTGAACACCGCAGCGAAAAAAAGCATTGCATTTGACCTAAGATAAAAGTTCTTCAGGAAAATTGATCCCGGTCATTTTTGCCTGATAAAAAATAGTTGGTGAAGATATCGCTGCACTATTTTTTATGCTGATTTCGTGGTGTGAAGAGAATTGAATTATTTGCGAAAAATTATGCAAATAAGAAAGCAAAAAATTCTCTGAAAGTAAATCAACTGAAGCATACGAGGGAAATTGTGTGCTTCAGCTGATCACTAGTAATAATTAACTTAAAATATCCCAGGTGAGGGCAATCACTCCTGCGTTCGCAGAGGTTGCAACCCACAGCCCAAGACCTTTGGGAATGTATAACGGTTTGGGAATGAATATTTGAGTGTTTGATCCTGTTGTGGTATTTCCGTTTCCACTGAATATTATTGACTTGGATGTATCTGAAATTCCCGATGGAGCACTGGTTGCCGCGACTAGATTGACGGTGCCATTTTGCGGATTGCAAAAGCAAGTTCGGATCACAATTCCATTGGTATTCGCAGAAGGAGCTACCAATTGCGCCACGCCTTTAGGGGCAATGGTTGCAAAATTCTTTCCTATGGGGACAGCATTCATAGTTGCCTTCGTGAAATGGTGTTTTCTATTCAATAAAGATCACGATAATAAATCCCAAGTAAGTGCGATGGCTCCTGGTCCTGAGTTTGCCACCCAAAGCCCCATTCCGGCAGGGATATACAGTGGGTACGGCATTACCACTTCGCTATTTGAGCCGGCCGCCGAGTTTCCGTTGCCGGAAAAAATGATTGGCTGACTAACATCCCCTATTCCAGTAGGCGCCACTGTACCAGCAACCAGATTTACAGTTCCGGTGACAGGGTTAATGTAGCCTGTCCGAATTATTGCGCCACTTGTATTGGAGGCTACAGAAAAAACCAAAACAACTCCAGGGGAGCTGGAATTTAAAAACCGCTTTCCAATTGGCTCTGCATCCATTTATGACTCCTAAAGAATTTGACGCCGAAATGGCGGCAAGCAGTCAATGCTGTGTTGTTTTTGTTCGTCTGTCAAATATTTAATTTATATTCAGCATCCTGCAATCATTGGAGGAGATTTTTAAGGCGATACCAGGAAGGACTGGCCTCACCGACAGATAACGCATCTTGGTTAGTGAGGAGCGATATGGCCTTGAACCAACCATCGTCTGCTTGTGCCCATTGAACAACAAGACCAGTACAGACTTTTTTCTCAATCCGAAACAATTGGTACTTTACGCAGCGCTGGTTGCAAGCGGTGGAAGCTGCGTTCACGCACTGCTGGAACACCATGAAGGCTTTTCTGGACTAAGAGTTAACCTAAATCTCGATGCAATCAGTCTATTAGGTCACTTAGCATCGTCCTTCATGAAACGCAATATAGGGCTGCTTTGATGCTATGAAAATAATAGCTGCATGCCCTAGTGTTTATTGTGCTTAAGGCCAATTCGACGCAGCACAACAAACGCCTATCAGCGTCGCGCGTCTTCAGTCCAGCAGACGCCGTGGAACCGGCTCCGCCGGGCCACTGGCGTCGTCCCCCTGGGGGGAAGCCGCGCAGCGGCTCAGGGGGGTCACTTCAACCAGCCGCGCTTTCGGAAGTACCACATGGGGCCCAGGGCGCTGGCCACCATCAGCGCCAGCGCGTAGGGGTATCCCAGCGACCAGTCCAGCTCGGGCATGAACTTGAAGTTCATGCCGTAGACGCTGGCGATCAGCGTCGGCGGCAGCAGGGCGACGCTGGCCACCGAGAAGATCTTGATGATCTTGTTCTGGTTGATGTTGATGAAGCCGACCGTGGCGTCCATCAGGAAGTTGATCTTGTCGAACAGGAACGCCGTGTGGTTATCGAGCGATTCGATGTCGCGCAGGATCTGGCGCGCCTCCTCGAACTGCTCGGCGTTGAGCATCTTGCTGCGCATCATGAAGCTCACGGCGCGGCGCGTGTCCATCACGTTGCGGCGGATGCGGCCGTTCAGGTCCTCCTGGCGCGCGATGGCGGCCAGCACCTCGCCGGCGCGGGCATCGGTCACGTCGCCGGCCAGCACCTGCACGCTGACCTTCTTCAGGTCGTCGTAGATGCCTTCGAGGGTATCGGCGGAGTATTCGGCGTCGGCGTCGAAGAGCTTGAGCAGCACCTCCTTCGCATCCTCGATCAGGCCCGGCGCACGGCGCGCGCGCATGCGCAGCAGGCGGAAGACGGGCACGTCTTCGTCGTGGATGGAAAAGAGCACGCCCTTGCTCTTGAGCGTGTCGTTGACGAGGTTCAGGATGAAGGCCACGCGCACCGAGCGCGGGTCGTCTTCGTCGTCGATGAGAAAGTCGCTGCGGATGTGCAGCTCGCCGTTGTCTTCTTCATAGAAGCGGGCGGATTCCTCGATGTCCTCGTCCATGGCGTCTTCGGGGATGAAGAGGCCGTAGTGCTGCTTGACCCAGCGTTTTTTCTTCGAGGGTGGGCGACTCCAGGTCGACCCAGATGGGCTGGAACTGCGCCAGCTCTTCCAGGGATTCGATTTCTTCCTGGACGAGCCGGCCGTTGGCGAGCGTGAAAATGTTGAGCATGTGGGCTCACTCCCGGTGTGTGGTGGGCTTTTTCTGCGAGGGATGGGGCGGCTTTCAACCCTCGGCAGGCCGGGAGCTGAAAGCTACCAACTGGGGTAGGTTTCCACGGAGGAATCTCCAAAAATGCAAGCCGCGGATTATGGCATTGCGCTGCGTCAATCCCATGACACCCGCCGAGGGCCGGCGGGGCCTGGCAGCCCGTGCGCGCAGTAGCGGTAAGGCTTTTTTTTTCCGTCAGCCCGCCTCGGGCGCGGGGGTGCCCGCCGCCCGCACCGTGGCGAGGGCGCGGCACAGGTCGGCCCAGGCGGCGGCCTTGGCCTCAGGCGCGCGCAGCAGGT
>NZ_BAAJYR010000288.1:0-4483 GCF_057546605.1 Acidovorax sp. KPB24-03
GCTGGACGACGAGACCATCGCCGACCTCACCGCCGCGCTGGTGCGCCACAAGGTGCTGTTCTTCCGCGGCCAGACGCACCTGGACGATGCCGCGCACCAGGCATTCGGCGCGCGCCTGGGCAAGACCGTGGCCCATCCCACGGTGCCCTCGCCCACGGGCACGCGCATCTTCGAACTCGACGCCTCCAAGGGCGGTGGCCGTGCCGATTCGTGGCACACCGACGTGACCTTCATCGACGCGTTCCCCAAGTACGGCATCCTGCGCGGCGTGACCATTCCGGCCTACGGCGGCGACACGGTGTGGGCCAACACGGCGGCGGCCTACGCCCGCCTGCCCGAAGACCTCCAGCGCCTGGCGGACGGCCTGTGGGCCGTGCACAGCAACGACTACGACTACGGCGCCGAGCGCGTGGTGGTCGAGGAGGAACGGCTGAACCACCACCGCAAGGTGTTCGTGTCCTCCGTGTTCGAAGCCGAGCACCCCGTGGTGCACGTGCACCCCGTGTCGGGCGAGCGCGCGCTGCTGCTGGGCCACTTCGTCAAGAAGATCGCGGGCTTTTCCAGCACCGAATCGGCACGCCTCTTCGAGATCCTGCAAAACCGCGTGGTCCGCCTGGAGAACACCGTGCGCTGGCAGTGGCAGCAGGACGACGTGGCGATCTGGGACAACCGGGCGACGCAGCACTTCGCGATCAACGACTACGGCACCCAGGCCCGCGTGGTGCGCCGCGTCACGGTACACGGCGAGCCCGCCGTGGCGGTGGACGGGCGCCGCAGCCGCACCCGCGTGCGGCCCGAAGCCACCAACGACGCGCAGATTGACAGCGTCATTACCGCGACCGCCTGACGCCACGGAGCCATCGACATGACCCAACGACGCCAGTGGCTCCAGGCCGCATCGGCCCTGGGCGCCACCGCCCTGCTGCCCGGCTTTGCGAAGGCGCAGAGCGGTGCGAAGAAGTTCCAGGGCGTGACCCTGAATGTCTCGACCTTCAGCGCGGCCTACCCCAAGCTGCTGCAGCAGTACCTGCCCGAGTTCGAGTCGCTCACGGGCGCCAGGGTGAACTTCGACACGCCCTCGTTCCCGGTCTACAACCAGCGTGCCGACCTGGAGCTGTCCACCAAAGGCTCGGCCTACGACGTGGTCAACGTGACCTTCATCTACTCGAGCCGATGGATCCACTCGGGCTGGCTCGCGCCGCTCGACGATTTCATCAGGAACCCCAACCTCACCCCCGCCGACTGGGACGTGAACGACTTTTTGCCCGGCGCGCGCGCACCCGAGACCGGCAAGGACGGCAAGCTCTACGGCATTCCCTGGACGGCCGAGGCGCTGCTGTCCGCCTCCTCGCGCTTCGATCTGGTGCAGCAGGCCGGCCTGGCCTACCCCGACACCACGGACGACCTGGTGAAGGTGCTGCGCGCCGTGAACAAGAAGGAGCGCGTGGCGGGCTTCGTGTCCGACAGCCACTACGGCTGGACCTTCGTGCCTTATCTGCATGCCTTCGGTGGCGACGTGTTCCGCAAGGCACCGGACGACCTGTACCCCACGCTGGACACGCCCGAAGCCATCGCAGCGGCCGAGTACTACGCCAGCCTGCTGCGAGAGTTCGGGCCCGACGGTGCCATCACCTACACGCCCGACCAGGTGACCCAGGCGCTCAAGCTCGGCCGCGTCAATTTCACCGATGCGGGGCAGTTGCATCTCGCGCAACTGGGGGACCCGGCCTCCAGCAAGACCTTGAAGACACTGCAGTTCGGCCAGGTGCCCAAGGGGCCTGCAGGGCGCTTTCCGGGCACGGCCGTGCATGGCCTGGGCATTCCGACGGGGTCGAAGAACAAGGAGGCCGCGTGGGCCTTCATCCAGTGGGCGCTGTCCAAGCAGACCACGCGCAAAGCGGTGCTGGCCGGGTACGGCTCGCCGGCGCGCCGTTCGGACATCGACTCCCGGGAGTTCCGCGCCAGGCAGGTCATCAACGGCAACGACCTGGCGCAACTGGCACTGGACTCGATCGAGCTGGCCTCCAAGACCGGGCACATGAAGTACCGCACGGTGTCGGTCTACCCGCAAGTGGACCAGCAGCTCAACAAGGCGATCGCGCTGATCGCTTCCGGCCAGGCCAGCGCCCGGCAGGCGCTGCAGCAGGCGCAGGCCCAATCGATCACCGAGCTCCAGCGCGCCGGGCTGAAGCTGTGAGCCGGCGGTGAACACCTTGACTCTGCGCCCCGGCCTCGGCTGGGAAGCGGCGCGCCGCCGCGCCTTCCTCTGGGGCCTGCTGCCCTCGCTGGCCGTGCTGCTGGTCATCACGCTGGCGCCGGCCACGGCGCTGCTGGTGACGAGCTTCACGCCCCTGAGCCTCACCGACGCAGCCGGCACCTTCCGCTTCGACGATCCGCTGGTGAACTACCGCCACCTGCTGGAGGACGCGCGCTTTCTGCGCTCCATCGCCACGCAGCTGCAGCTGTCGGTCTCCAGCGTGGCGCTGCAACTGGGCGTGGGGCTGGGCCTGGCCCTGCTGCTCAACGGGCGCTCCAAGCTGCTGGGCGCCACGCGCACGGCGTTCCTGATCCCCATGGTGCTCCCACCCATCGTGGTGGCGCTGATCTGGAAGATCCTGTACACGCCCGACGTGAGCCCTCTGCACCGCGCGCTGGAGGCGGTGGGCCTGCCGGTGCGCTCGCTGATCGCCAACCCCGACACGGCCTTGTGGGCCATCTCCATCGCCGACACCTGGCAGTGGTTTCCGTTCACCCTGCTGATGGTGCTGGCCACGCTGCAGATGGTGCCGGACGACCCGCTGGAGGCCGCGAGCCTGGACGGCGCCAACCGCTGGCAACTGTTCCGGTACATCGTGCTGCCCTACCTGAGGCCGGTGCTGGTGGTGTGCGGCCTGTTCCGGCTGATCGACAGCTTCAAGGCCTTTCCGCTGATCTACGTGCTGACCGATGGCGGCCCGGGCACGGTGACCGAGGTGACCAACTACTACGGCTTCATCCAGGCCTTCAATTTCTCCTACTGGGGGTACGCCAGCGCCATCGCGATGGTGATTCTCGCGGGCGTGTTCGCGCTCAGCTGGCTGGTGGGCCGCCTCGGATGGAACGACCATGACAAACGCTGAAGCCGCCCTGCCCCTGCCCTCCACGTTCACGCCGCCCCCTGCCGCGCGGCGCTTGCCAGATGCGCGGCGTGCCAGATGGCTGCGCCGCCATGCGCGCGGCCTCGTGGCCGTCGCTCTGCTGCTGGTGGTGATGTTCCCCTTCCTGTGGCTGGTGCAGCTGGCCTTCCGGCCCGGCGCGGACATCTTCGAGGACCGCCTGCTCTTCACGCCCACGCTGGAAGGCTTTCGCAGCCTGCTGCAGGGCCACTTCCTCAAGTCGTTCTGGAACAGCCTGGCGGTCAGCACCCTGTCCACCGGCCTGTCGCTGCTGATCGGCGTGCCGGCCGCCTATGCACTCACGCGCTGGCAGTTCCGGTGGCGGCGCCAGGTGGCCCTTTGGATCCTGGTGACGCGCATGGCGCCGCCCATCGCCTTCACCATCCCGTTCTTCCTGGCCTACCGCTGGCTCGGCCTGCAGGACACCATCGTGGGCCTGGCCATCGTCTATCTCACCTTCAATCTGGCGATCGTGATCTGGCTGATGCAGACCTTCTTCGAAGCGGTGCCCACCGCGCTCGAAGAGGCGGCCTACATCGACGGCTGCGGCGTCTGGCAGGCCTTCTGGCGCATCACGCTGCCGCTGGCGGCCCCCGGGCTGGCGGCCACCGCCGTGCTGTGCTTCATCTTCTCGTGGAACGACTTCTTCTACGCACTGATCCTCACGCGCACGAATGCCGTCACCGCCCCGGTGGCCATCGTCAACTTCCTGCAGTACGAAGGCTGGGAGTGGACCAAGATCGCCGCCAGCGGCACGCTGGTGATGTTCCCGGTGGTGATCTTCACGGTGCTCGTGCGCACCTACCTCGTGCGCGGGCTCACGGCCGGCGGCGTCAAGGACTGACATGGCCGAACTGTCCCTTCACCAGATCGTCAAGCACTACGGCGGCACACCCGTGATCCACGGGGTGGACATCCACATCCGCGACGGCGAGTTCGTCGCGCTCGTCGGGCCCTCGGGCTGCGGCAAGTCCACGCTGCTACGCGCCATCGCGGGGCTCGAAACCATCACCAGCGGCGAGATCCGGCTGGGCGGGCGCGTGATCAACGACGTGGCGCCTAAGGACCGCAACATCGCCATGGTGTTCCAGAACTACGCGCTCTACCCCCACATGACGGTGGCGCAGAACCTGGGCTTCTCGCTGAAGCTGCAGGGCGAGAGCCAGGCCGCCATCCGGCGCCGGGTGGACGAGGTGGCCGCCATCCTGGGCCTGGAAGCCTTGCTGGACCGCACGCCGCGCCAGCTCTCGGGCGGCCAGCGCCAGCGCGTGGCCATGGGCCGCGCCATCGTGCGCCAGCCCCATGCCTTCCTGTTCGACGAGCCGCTG
>NZ_BAAJYR010000289.1:0-4474 GCF_057546605.1 Acidovorax sp. KPB24-03
AACTTCTTCGAAATCGGGGGCGACTCCATCGTGGCCCTGAAGCTGCTTGCCCGCATGAACCAGAGCCTGGCGGCGGAGCACGCCTTTTCGCTGCAGGACCTGATGCAAAAGCAGACCATCGCGCAGTTGCTGCAAGAAGCCCCGGGCGCGAGCGCTCCGCTGCGGCCCATCCAGCGCCTGGCGGCGGGGGCGGACACCTCGGCGATGCCGCTGTTCTGCATCGCGCCGGCGTTGCGGAACGTGCTGGACTACCAGCCCCTGGCGGACGAACTGGGCAAGGACCGCCCGGTATATGGCCTGTGCTGCACCGACCTGTCGCGCATCGACGCCATCGAGGCGCTGGCCGCCTACCACGTGGATCTGGTGCGCAACGTCTGTCCGCAGGGGCCGGTGGCGCTGCTTGGCTGGTCGCTGGGCGCGACCGAAGCGGTCTACATGGCACACCTGCTCGAAGCCGAAGGGCGCGAAGTGGCGTTCCTCGGCATGGTGGACAGTTTCGTGATGCACGGCGGCATCGTTCCTTACGACTGGCGCGAAGAGGCCCGCACCTTCCTGGCGGACTGGGTGGATGCCGGCGCCATCGACCAGGTGCTGCAGGTGCTCGGCACGGCGGACATGGCCTGCGTGGACTCGGTGCACCACACCACACAGGCTGCCAATGCGCTGGTGGCGCAGTTGGGCATCGATCCGGGCCAGGGGGGCATGGTGGAGAAATTCATGGCCTATCGTCGGCTCGATGCCGCGATCATGAAGCTGCCTCCACTGCCAGAGCTTCAGGCAGTGCCCGATGTCTGGTGGCGCGAGGACCGGCCCCCGCAGGAGGTGACGGCACTGGCGGACCAGCTGGGTGGACGCCTGCGCACGGGCGCATCGATCGGTGCGAGCCACCGTCAGATCATCCAGCACGGCGATCTGCTGCGGGCCTGCCGCCAGGCGATGCGGGCCACCGGGCCCGCGATGCAAACGCCAACGCGGCGGGTCTGAAACACGGCGCCGCCCCCAAGGCCAGGGGGGCGGCTGCACGCCGCCGGGATTTACCAGCGGTACTTGGCGGTGGCCGTCAGCGTGCGCTCACGCCCCATGTAGCACTCACGGTGGTAGCAGATGGTGTTGTACTTGCGGTCCAGCAGGTTCGTCGCGTTCAGTGCGAAGCGCCAGGGGCCCTGGTCGTAACGCAGCGCGGCATTGAGCAAGGTGAACCCGCCCTCGGCCGTGGTGTTCGCCTCGTCGTTCTGGCGCTCGCCTACGTAGTTCACGCCCGCGCCCACGCCGAAGCCGCCGCCGATCGCGTAGTCCAGCCAGAGCGATGCGGTCTGCTTGGGGATCGTGGCCGGGATCTTGCCCAACTCGCTCGTGTCGGCGCTCTCCAGCACCTTGAGATTCAGCACCGTGAACGATGCGGTGGCGCTGAGCCCGCGCATCAGTTCGGTCTTGGCCTCCAGCTCCAGCCCGCGCGAGCGCTGCTTGCCGATCTGCCGGGCGTCCGACGTGATGCTGTCGTAGGTGACCACGTTGGTCTTGCGCAGGTCGAACAGCGCTGCGGTGAACAGGGTCTTGCCGCCCTCGGGCTGGTACTTGATCCCCACCTCCACCTGCTTGCCCCGGCTCGGCTTGAACGGGTTGTTGTTGATGTCCACGCCACTGGTGGGCAGGAACGATTCGGCATAGCTGGCATAGGGCGACCAGCCGCCGCCCAGCAGGTAGTTCAACCCGATGCGGCCGCTGAAGGCATCGTCGCTCTGCGTGGTGCGCTGGGCGCTCAGGCGGTTGTCGGTGGTGGTCTTCACATGGTCCTGGCGCCCGCCCAGCGTGGCCACCCAGCGGTCGCCGAAGCGGATCTGGTCCTGTGCGTACAGGCCGATCTGGTCCATCTTCTGCGTGAAATCGGCCATGGGCGTGCGCGGTGTGGGCACGGCCATGCCGTACACGGGATTGAGCAGGTCCAGGTTGGGGCCGACGCCCCGAAAGCGCAGTGCCGTGCCTTCGAGGTGGTTCCAGTCCAGGCCGAAGAGCAGCGTGTGCTGCGCCGCGCCCGTGCGCACCGAGCCCTGCAACTGCGTGTCCAGGGAGCCTTGCTTGAGCCCGTCGTCCCAGGAGCGCGTGCTGCGGGAAATGGTGTGCCCGTCCGCCAGCACCGTATCCGCCCACAGCGCGTTGCGCTCCAGGGCGATGTCGGTGTACCGGGCGTTCTGGCGCACCGTCCAGCCGTTGTTCAATGCATGCTCGAACTGGTAGCCCAGTGAAGACTGGTCCTGCTGGAAGCGGCTGAAGGACGGGTCCCCGTATTTCACGTGCCGCAGAGTGCCGTCGGGCCCGAAGAAATTGGCGTAGTACGGGTCTTCGCCCGATTTGTCCTTGAGGAATTCGCCCAGCAGCGTGAACGAGGTGGCGGCGCTCGGCTGCCAGCGCAGCGACGGCGCGAGGTACAGGTGTGTGCGGTTGATGCGGTCGCCGTTCGGGTAGCGGTCCTGGTCGTTGCTGTCCAGGCCCACGCCCACCAGGCGGAAGCTCAGGTCGCTGCCTTCGCTCAGGGCGCCACCCACATCGAAGGCCAGTTGCTTGCGGTCGAAGCTGCCGTACTGCACCTCGATCTCGCGCGTGGCGTCGGCGCTCGGGGTCTTGCTCACGCGGTTGATGACGCCGCCGGCATCGCCCTGGCCGAAGAGCACCGAAGAGGGGCCGCGCAGCACTTCCACGCGCTCCAGCCCGTAGGGCTCGGTCATGCGGTAGACCACGCCGAACTGCGTCTGCGGCAGCCCGTCACGGTAGCTGCTGGTGTTGCCCGGAAAACCGCGCAGCGAAATGTATTCCCAGCCGCGGTTGTCCGGCCCGTACGTTGCCACCGAGACGCCAGGCGTCTGGGCCACGATGTCCATCAGCTCCAGCGAACCGCGCGCATCCATCTCGGTGCGCCCGATCACCGAGATCGACTGGGGCGTCTCCAGCAGGGCGGTGTCCGTCTTCGTGGCGGTTCTGCTGCGCTGGGCCACGTAGCCGTTCACCGGGCCATCGGGACGCTCGGTGTCGGCGCCCGCCTTCACCACCACGGTGGACAAGGTGCCGCTGGCGGCCTGCCGGCTGGCGCGGCGAATGGTGTAGCCCCCGCCGGCGGCGCTGCCGGCTTCCAGCGCGCTGCCGGCCAGCATGGACTGCAGGGCCTGCTCCACCGTGAGGCGGCCCGAGACCGGGCGGGACTCGGCCTCGCCCACCAGGTCGCCGGACGCGAACACCGGCACCCCGGTCTGGCGTGACAGCTCGGCCAACGCGCTGGCCAGCGGCTGGGCGGGCACCTTCACGTCGAAGGCCTGCGGTGCCACGGCTTGCGGTGCCTGGGCCAGGGCCGCAGGGCTCCAGCCGGCGAGAAGGGTTCCGAACGCGGCGGCGAGCGCCGCACCCAGGAGGGACTGACGGGGAAAGGAATGCATGGCTTTCTGAAACTCCAGGTAAATCGAACGACAAGGCAGCGGTCCATCGCGGTCCAGGCGCACTGGCCCGCAGTCGGGCGTGGCTTGTGCTTTGTTCCCATGACGTTCGAGCGGGCAGAACGGAGACAGCCCGCGTCTGGTTTCTTTGTCGGGGCGCTGCCCCAGGGTGTCAGCGGGCGCGCAGTTCGACGCCGCCGTCCGCCTGGACATGCACGGTCAGGGGCAGGATCGTCGGGAGCGCGGCCAGCAAGGCCGCGGAATCGCCCGCGCGGAACCGGCTGGACAGGCGCAGATCGCCCAGGCGCACATCGGCCAGCCTGATCGGCTGGGCGCGGTAGGCGTTGACCGTGGCCAGTGCATCGCGCAGCGGTTCGTTCCTGAACACCAGCCAGCCTTCCCGCCAGGCCGACAGCTGGGCCGGGTCCACGGGGCGCACCGGCTCGGCCCGGCCGTCCTGGAGGGCGAGCAACTGCCCGGGGTGCAGGTCGATCGCTTCGCTTTCTGCAATCGGGTCGTTGCCCGAAGGGGCCGTCAGCGGCTGCACGCGCACGTGCCCGCGCTCCACTCCCACGGTGACGGGGCCGCCCCGGTCGCGCACCGTGAACACGGTGCCCACCACCTCGATGCGCGCGCCACGGGCCAGCACCACGAACGGGCGGTCCACATCGCGGGCCACTTCGAAGCGGATCTCGCCCTGGGCCATCCGCACGCTGCGGTGCTGCCGGTACAGCGCCACGTCGATCGCGCTTCGGGGCGACAGGTCCAGCCGGCTGCCCGGGGCGCCGTCCTGCCCGTCGGCCAGCGACACCTTCAGCACCTGCGCAGTGCGTGTGGCGTAGGCGGCAGTGAACACCGGCTGCTGCCAGAGCCACTGCACGCCGCGTCCGGCCAGCAGCCCGGTGCCCACCAATGCGGCGGCGGACAGCAGCATGCGCCGGGCATTGGGCGACGCAGTGCCCCCGGCCGGGTCGCTGAAATGCGCACGCAGTTCGGTCGAGGCGCTGCCGATCGCCTCCCAGCGCCGGCGCGCCTCCTGCGCCGCGGCCTCG
>NZ_BAAJYR010000290.1:0-4438 GCF_057546605.1 Acidovorax sp. KPB24-03
GGCTGCTCCGCCGTCCCCAGGCCTGGAAACCCTCGACTCAACTATGAATGCTCGCAGAACGCGCTGCGTGCCGTGATTTCCTTGGCGCCGGCCATTGCTCTCCGAGCGATCAATATCTCCAGCAAAACGGTTTGCAACAAATTGCTTTGGGACGATCAAATACTTAAACCGTTAGAGTTCGACACGCTAATGGCTTTGGCGTTATTTAAAACGCTTATAGGGTGCTGGCGAAAAAACACCCAATGATTAGCGTGCCTGGCTCTGCCTGGGCATGGTCTTCGAAGACTTGCTTCGTATTTGTATAAATTATGGGGAGAATAAGATGATCAGCATTTTGTCCAGATGGCGCGTGCAACGTAAGCTGGCTCACGTTCCAAAAATCACCATGAATGTGACCAGAACTTACGACATGACTTTCACGGCTCCCAATCCAGATGTGAAAGCCGTCATCAAGAACCAGCAGGGAACGACTGTGGGAGAGGCTTGTTATGCGGTATCACCCTTGAATGATCGTGTCTACGTGTATAACGTTGAAATTTTTAGCGCGTATCGGAGGCAGGGGTACGGCACTGCGTTGCTGAATTACCTTGCCCAAAACTACAAAATTCCGATCACCGTGGTGAGAGAACTTTCCAGTTCCTGTGGCTTTTGGAAATTTGCCAGAAGTCTGAGTTGCATCGGTGTTCATTTCACTCCGCAACTTTCTGTGTCGGAGATGGCGCTTGAGTCAGAGCGTTGGGCACACCTTCAGCCACATTTAAACCCATTCCACGAAGCAACGACCCATTCCTGAGCGATGAATCAGCCGCCTTGAAGCGATGCTTCTGTCCGAAAAATCCAAGCCTGAAACCCGTTAATATTGATATGGGCAAATATTTTGATAATGAGAGGATAAAAAATCGTCGAGATGAAAATGCAAAAAAGGTTTTCGAATGAAAAGTCGTAAGGTCTTCATCGTTGGTGGATTATTAATTGCCGCAGGTGCAGTAACAGTGGCCCACTGGGAAGGCGAAGCCCTGCCAGTCAATAGATCTACAAAAATCGCTCCTGTTGCGAACTTAAATCTCCAGCCTTTGAGTGCCAGTGCCTCCGGCGCATTGGGTAGGGATGATAAAAATGCTTCCCAGCCTGCCAGTGCCAAGGTGCTTGTCAACGGTTTGAAAATGCCGATACGCCCCGTTTGGCAAGGTGTGGTGGATTATCGTCAAGGTAAAAAGAGTCGGTCAATTCAGGAGGAAGTCATTGCAGGACTCTCTTTTTGTGCTTCTACGGAGCTAAACAGGGAAGCAGCGGTGGCAGAAAAGAGCCGTACAGGTGTAACTGCCCAAACTGCTGCCCTTGACTCTATGGTGAAGACGCAAAGCGAGATGTGCGCCCGCCTTTCGGATGCTGACTACGAATTGCGCTCGGAGATTCTCGGCAATTGGGCCAGAGACGGTGATTTGGACGCGATGGTGGCTTTCTATACGGCGGGACCTTTAGGCAGATGGGGCGCAACCACTGGGCCCCAGACCCTTGAAAATCCAGGAGTTAAAGAGTGGCAGACACAGGCGGTTTCATGGTTGAACGTGGCTGCGCAGCGAGGGCAGATAGGTGCCTTGCTGCTTCTTTCGGATGTGTACGACAACAAGCCCGTAACTGAACGTCCCGGTGCGGTTTTCAGTGATCTTTACGATCCCGTGCGCTCGTACGCCTATGCGCACGCCTGGCATTATTTGGTCGGTCGTGATGAATCGAAACGCCAAGCTCTGCTCAAAAGCGATTTTCTCAATAGAGCTGAATCCGGAATTTCTAAAGAGCAACGGGATCTGGGGCGTGTCGAATCACAAAAAATCATCGAATCTTTGCGGAAAAATTAAACCATGAAGAAAATTAAAAAGAAAATAATTGCCGTCGGTATTGCTTCTGTGGCGCTTATTGTGTTGGCGGCTGACTATGGCCGTTTTCTTTGCAACAACTGTTCTTCGATGCCACCGTCGCAGGAGGATATCGTATTTTTCGTGCGCACCGTTGTAAATTATGAGGTCAAAGCTTGGATGAAAGGAGACAGTTTTGCGTTATGTAATGGATCTGTTTGCCAGCAGCTGATTAATGAAGCGGCAGATGCCAAAATATTCGCTTATGGCCTTCCTTATCCAGATCCTAGAACTGGATATAAGCGTGAAGGCGGTATCATCGCAAGTGGAAAAGGAAATTTTTACCCTGGAGAGCCTTTTTTATGGCGGCGTCGAGCCAGGTTCAGGCGACGGGAACGGGACGGTCATTGTCGGCTCGATTGGCAGGGATTGCAAGGTATTCAATTCCTGGGAATATGCCCATTGGTGTTGATTAAATATTCAATAGATGACTGAGGCCAAAATTTCTGCCGCATTTTTATGACAGCCGTTCTTGATGATAAATCGGTGGCTACTATCGGCTGGGCTCCGGCAGGCGAGCAGTGCTGGCTCTGCCTGCCGGGATAACTCTTAGGTTCAGAACCGGTAGGTGCCCGTCATCGTGTAGGTGCGGCGCTGGCCGTAGAAGCAATCGCCGCGCGCCAGGCACTGCGTGATCTGCACCTTGTCGGCGAGATTGACCACGTTGAAGGCCAGGCGCCAGCTGCCGGCGTCGTAGGCCGCCATGGCATCGGCGATGAGTGCCGACGGCGTGGTGATGGCCGTGGTGCCGGTCCACTGCGAGCCGGTGTAGCGCACGCCCGCGCCCACCGTCCAGCCGCCGCGTCCTTCGGCCGCGAAGCGGTGCATGAGCCAGCTCGATGCCGTGTGCTTGGGCACGCTGGCCACGGGCAGGCCCTGGTCGCCGGCGTTGCTGCGCGAGATGACGGCGTCGGTGTAGGCGTAGCCCACCGTCCAGTCCCAGTTGCGGGCCATGCTGGCGGTCATCTCGGCCTCGAAGCCCTTGGTTTTCACCTCGCCGAGCTGCAGGCTGTTGAGCGGGTTGGAGGGGGCGTTGGTCTTGCGGTTCTTCTCGCGCAGCTGGTACACGGCGGCATAGGCGCTGATGCCCCGGTCCTGCGGCTGCCACTTCACGCCGGCTTCCCACTGCTCGCCGCGCTGGGGCTTGAACGGGGTGCCGAAGAAGTCCACGCCGCCCAGCGGCTGGAACGATTCGGAGTAGCCCACGTACGGTGCCCAGCCGCCATCGGCCTGGTAGGTGGCGCCGACGCGCTTGGTCCAGGCGGTGTCGTCCACGGCGGCGGCGGGGCGGCCGACCGTCTCGGTCTTGGCGCTGTCGTGGCGCAGGCCGAGCGTGGCCGTCCAGCGGCCCCAGCGGATCTGGTCCTGGGCGTAAAAGCCCAGCTGGCGCTGCGTGACGTTGGGCTGGCGCACCAGCGCGGAGGCCGAGGGCGCCGTGAAGTTGCCGTACACCGGCGCATACGCGTCGATGCCCGAGATGGTCTGGAACCACGAGGACTGGCTGGTCTCGTTGCGCTGCGCGTCCATGCCGAAGAGCAGCGTGTGCTCGGTGGCGCCGGCCTGCACCTTGCCTTCGATCTGCGTGTCCGCCAGCAGCAGGCGGCTGGAGTTGATCTGCCAGGAGGCGTCGCGCAGCAAGGTGCGGTTGTCCGCATTGAACACCGGGCGCGCCGGCCGGCCGGTGGCGCGGTTGGCGCTGAAGCTGGTGTAGATGCTGCGGTAGTCCACCTCGCTCACTGTGCGGCGCAGGTTCTGGCGCACCGTCCATTGGTCGTTCAGGCGGTGGCTGAACAGATAGCCCCAGGAGTTGTTCTCGGTGTCGAAGGCGTCCCAGCCCGGTTCGCTGATGAAGGTCGAGGTCGGGATCTGGCCGTAGGGGCTGGACAGCCGTGTGCCTTGCCAGGGAAAGAAACCGATCAGCGAGCCGCTTTGGTCTTTCTGGTGCGTGAACTGCAGCGTGAGCGACGTGGCGGCGTTGGGCTTCCAGGTGAGCGACGGGGCGAGGATGAGGCGGTCGTCGCTCACGTGGTCGACCTGCGAGTCGCTGTCGCGGCCCACGGCCACCAGCCGGTAGAGCCACTCGCCGTCCTGGGTGAGCGGGCCGGTCATGTCGGCGGCGATCTGCTTGCGCGCGTAGTTGCCCAGCTGCACCTGCACTTCGCGCAGCGGCTCGGCCTGCGGGCGCTTGCTGGTGAGGTTGAGCACGCCGCCCACGCTGCCCTGGCCGTACAGCACGGACGAGGGGCCGCGCAGGAATTCGACGCGCTCCAGCAGGTAGGGCTCGGCCTTGGTGTTGTTGTAGGTGCCGTAGGTGCGCAGCAGGCCGTCCTGGTACTGCGTCACGCTGCCGCCGCGTGCCGTGAAGCTGTCCACCCGGCTGTCGAAGTAGTTGGAGACCATGCCGGCGGTGTAGGCCGTGGTCTGGCGCAGGGTCAGCGCGCCTTGCGCCTCCATCTGGTCGCGCGTGACCACGCTGATGGCTTGCGGGGTTTCGATGAGCGGCGTGTCGGTCTTGGTGGCCG
>NZ_BAAJYR010000291.1:0-4417 GCF_057546605.1 Acidovorax sp. KPB24-03
CTGGCCCGCCCCGCGGCCGCCGCGGCCCGGGCCGAGCCCCAGCGCAACGCGGTGGCGCAGGATACCGAGCAGCTGGCCATGAGCACGCTGTCGTTCCAGGACTACGTGCGCGAGCGCATGCTGCGCCGCCGCCACGAAGCCCTGACCGGCACGGCCGAGGCCCCTTCGATCAACGAGCGCAACCGCGAACGCGCGCCGGACCGCGAGCGCGAACGCATGCCCGCACCGGCCGCCGCGCCCGTGGTGCGCCACAACCCGCTGCGCTCCATTCCGATGGACGTCGCCCCCGAGCCCGTGGCCCCGCGTCGCGTGCAGGTGCCCGTGCCCTCGCTGGCTCCCGCCGCCGGCCAGCAGAACCTGATGAGCGAGCTGCAGTCCATGAAGGACCTCATCGAGGACCGCTTCAACACCCTGGCCTGGCTCGGACAGGCCCGGCAGAACCCGATCCAGTCGAACCTGATGCTCAAGCTCATCCGCGCCGGCTACTCGCCGTCGCTGGCCCGCGCCGTGCTGGAGCGCCTGCCCGAGGAACTGGGCGCAGGCGATGCGGTGCGCTGGCTCATGGAAGTGCTGGAGCGCAACCTGAAGACCGACGCGCATGCCCGCCCCCTGTACGAAGAAGGCGGCATCTACGCCATGGTGGGCTCCACCGGCGTGGGCAAGACCACCACCACGGCCAAGCTCGCCGCCCTGTGCGCCCGCATCCACGGCCCGGGCAGCGTCGGCCTCATCACGCTGGACACGTACCGGGTCGGCGCCCACGAACAGCTGCGCACCTATGGCCGCATGCTGGGCGTCGTGGCCCACCTGGCGCACGACCGCGCCGCGCTGCAGGACCTGCTCGGCCTGCTGGGCGGCAAGAAGATGGTGCTCATCGACACCACCGGCGTCGCACCGCGCGACCCGCGCAAGCGCGACATGCTGGATGTGCTGGACCTGCCCAACGTCAACCGCCTGCTGGTGCTGAACGCCGGCTGCCACGGCGACACGCTGGACGACGTGCTCAGCGCCTTCAAGACCGCCGGCTCGCAGCAGGCCATCCTGTCCAAGGTGGACGAAGCCGTGAAGCTCGGCCCTTCGATCGACGCCCTGATCCGCCACCAGATGGTGCTGCGCGGCGTGACCAACGGCCAGCGCGTGCCCGAGGACTGGGAGGCCGCCGATGCGCACAAGCTCATCAGCACCTCGATGCGCTCGCCCGCCAAGTCGGCCTTCGACCCCAAGGCTTCGGACCTGAACTTCTTCTTCTCGCACTCGCCCGAGCTGGCCTCGGAAAGGGGACTGGTCGATGCTTGATACCGGATTCCACCAGGCCACGAGCCTGCACAGCATCACGCCGCAGTCGGACCTGCGGGTCGTGTCTGTCGTGGCGCAGCCCGACGCCGCCTACGGACTGGAAACCCTGTGGCAGGTGTGTTCCAGCCTGCAGCGGCTGGGGTATCCCGTCGCCGTGCTGGACGGCACCGCCCGCGAAACCGACGACGCGCCGGGCCTGGCCCACCTGCTGGCCGAGCCCTCCTGGCAGAACGGCGCCCCGCTCGAAACCGGCCCGGCGGCCTCGTCGCTGGCGGTGATTCCGGCCGGCTACGGCATGCAGCGCCTCGCCCGCCAGACCGCCGACGGCCCGGCCGCGATGCAGGCGCTGCAACCCTTCTTTCGCACCTATGCGCTGCTGGTGCTCTACGCCAGCGCCGAGGTGCTGGCACCGTTGGTGCGCGCGACCTCGGCCATCCCCCTGGTGATCGCCGAAGGCGGCCCCGACAGCGTGGTGCAAAGCTACCGGCAACTGAAACACATGGCGATGCACGCCGGCGTGCACTGCTCGGTGGCCTCCATCCTGCCGCCCGGCGGCCCGGCCCAGGCCGACCCGACGCATGCGGCGTTGAACACGCTGCAGCGCTGCGCCGAGCGGCACCTGGGCAGCGGCATCCTGACCAGCACGGTGCGCGCCAACCACGCCCAGGACGTGCAGCGCCTGGCCTTGCAACTGCTGGAAAACGCGTGCACCATTGGCGCCGCAACGCCGACCCCCACCCCGCCCTTCGGCATGACGGAGACGGCAGCGCATTTCGCCCGGAGACATTGACCCGATGTACACCGCCAAAGGACAGCTCGACCGCGATGCGCTGATCCGCCAGCACGTGCCGCTGGTTCGCCGGATTGCGCACCACATGATCGCCAAGCTCCCGCCCAACGTGGAGCTGGACGACCTCATCCAGGTGGGCATGATGGGCTTGAGCGAGGCCCTGTCGCGCTACGAGGTGGCGCAGGGCGTGCAGTTCGAGACCTTCGCCACCCAGCGCATCCGCGGCGCCATGCTCGACGAATTGCGCGAGGGCGACTGGATGTCCCGCAGTTCGCGCAAGAGCCAGAAGGAAATCGAACACGCCGTCCACCGGCTGGAGCAGAAACTCGGGCGCAGCCCGCTGGAATCCGAGATCGCCGCCGAGCTGGACCTGAGCCTGGGCGAATACCAGACGCTGCTGGGCAAGGTGCGCGGCACGCAGTTGGTCTACCTGGAAGACATGACGCGGGGCGACGACGGCGACGACGGGTTTCTCGACCGGCACGTGGCCGACGGCGAAGCCGACCCGATGGCCATGCTGCGCGACCAGCGGCTCAAGGCCTCGCTGGTGGCCGCCATCAAGAGCCTGCCGGAGCGCGAGCAGCACATCATGGGCATGTACTACGAGCACGACATGAACCTGAAGGAGATCGCGGCCGTGCTGGGCGTGACCGAATCGCGCATCTGCCAGTTGCACAGCCAGTCCATCGCCCGGCTGCGGGCCAAGATGCGCAGCCACTAGCGGAGCGCCGCCGTCCCACCGGACGCGCCCCTGGCGCCAACGAAAAAGGCCGCATGCAGATGCGGCCTTTTTGCTTTGGGAGGCTGGCTTTTGCCAGGAGCGAAGGGGAAGCCGGGCGGGATCAGCCCTGCGACCGGTAGATCCGAGCGGCGCCGCCCGAGCGTGCCGGAGCACCGTTTCCGTAGGTCGCAGCCTCCTGGGGCGGCAGCAGGGTCGCCACCTGGCGCTCGGTCAACGCGGACAGGCGCGCCAATTGTTCCCGCTGCTGGGACAACTGGCTGCGCAGGGCCTGGATGCGGCGCTGGATGTCGGCCGGCAATTCGGTGGGGCGGGGGATTTTCTGGAGCGCCTGGGACAGATCGAGAGCGGCCTGGCGCAACAGGGGGGCGGTGCGTTCTACCGCGAGCGCGTCGGTTTCCAGCAGGGCGGCACCGACGTCTTTCAACCGGGATTCGACTTCAGACAGCGTGGTTTCGAGTTGCATGGGTGGATCCTGTGCCGATCAACCCCTGCAGGAAACCCGGGGTCAGTGGCTGTTGCTGGTGTGGGAGATGATTTCCTGCGCATTGGACAGCAGCTTGTCCGCGATCGCATCGGCGTCCACCGAGAAAGTGCCCTTTTCGATGGCGGCGCGCACGGCCTTCACCTTGTTGGCATCGAAATCGGTGCCGGCGCGGCCGTTGGCTTCGAGTCCGCGGGCGGCGCTGGAAAACGTGACAGGCACGCCAGCGGTCGCAGCGGCAGCGGCAGCGGGCGCGGCGCTCTTGGCAGCCGTTTCGGCGGCAGCTGCAGGGGCCTTGGCCTGCTTGGCAGCCGTGGCGGCTTGCGACACTGCATTGGCTATTTCGGGGTTTTGACCTATCTTCATCGCTCTCTCCCACCCCGCTCGATGTGGGGCACAGTAGCAATGTTTTCGACCACTTCGACAGGGACTTTAGGCTTTTCTTGCGCCCCATCGCTTACAAAGTGATCTCTACTGTTCCATTTTCGGACACAACACCGGCGACGACACGGCCATTCTCCATACGGATGCGCACAGTCTCGCCAACGGCGCCTGCGGTGATCGCCTGGCCTGCGGATGTTACCGAATAACCCCGCCCCTGCGCCACCACCCGCACCGCCGCCCCCGCCTTGAACAGGGTCGGCGCCTTCACCATGTGCTGGCGCACGGCCTGGCCGGCCATGAGCTGGCGCGAGGCCACCATGCCGACCCAGCTGTCGGGATTGGCCACGATCGCGGTGGTTTCCGCCGCCCAGTCCACTTCGGCCTCGGTCGCATCGGCGGCCGTGAGCACGGCCCCGGACGCGACATTGCCCGTGAGCACCCACGCCGGGCCATACGCCTTGACGGTGACGGGCAGGAACACGTTCCACGCGGTGGCACCGTCCACGCAGCGCAGCCCGAGGCGGGTGCGGCCCCACAGCCGCGAGCCGGCAGGCAGGTAGGGCTCGACGCGGGCGCATGGCGCCAGGCGCAGGCGGGGGTCCAAGGCCCCCACACTCACTTCCATGCGCAGCGGCATGCTGGCCGTGCCCGACTGGCCGCGCTGCAGCGCATCGTCCAGCCAGCGCTGGGTGATTCCGCCCAGGTCCCGCCGCCGGTTCGGCCA
>NZ_BAAJYR010000292.1:0-4403 GCF_057546605.1 Acidovorax sp. KPB24-03
GGCGGCGGGCACCGAAGCGTTGCTCGCAGGGGCCGGTGCGACACCGGCCACCGCGGGCGTCGAGCTGGCGGGCACGGGCGGGCGCGCCGGGTTCTTGCCGTACAGCGGCGAATTCGGGTCCCAGTTCTTGTTCTTCTGGGATTCGGCGGCGTCCTGGTCGGCATTGCGCGCACCGCCCTTGTTGAGGAAGGGCACCGGCACCTTGGTCACATACACGGCCACGCCCAGCGCCGCCCCCAGGCCTACGACCACCCCGAGGATGAAGCCGATGGCGGTGCCCCCACGTTGCTGTTTTGTCATATCCGTAAACACTCACATTCTGGCTGGCGCCGATACGCCCAGCACGGCCAGGCCATTGTGCAATACCTGTGCGGTGGCGGCGACGAGCGCCAGGCGCGCGCGCTTGACGGCTTCGTCGTCCACCAGGATGCGCTCGGCGTCGTAGTAGCTGTGGTAGCTCGCGGCCAGGTCGCGCAGGTAGAAAGTGACGTCGTGCGGCGCCTCGCCTTCGGTCGCGGCGGTGAGCATTTCGGGGTATTTGGCCAATTGCAGCATCAGCGCCTGGGCCTGCGGGCCTTCGAGCGCGGACAGGTCCACGCCCTGGAGGGACGCCACATCGCCGCCGCCCTGCTCGGCCCAGCTGCGCAGCACGGAGCAGATGCGCGCATGCGCGTACTGCACGTAGTACACCGGGTTGTCGTTGTTCTGCGCCACGGCCAGATCGACGTCGAAGGTGTATTCGGTGTCGGGCTTGCGGCTCAGCAGGAAAAAGCGCACGGCATCCTTGCTGGTCCACTCGATCAGGTCGCGCAGCGTCACGTAGCTGCCGGCGCGCTTGCTGATCTTGACCTCTTCGCCGCCCTTGACCACGCGCACCATGGTGTGCAGCACGTAGTCGGGGTAGCCCTGCGGAATGCCCACGTCGGCGGCCTGCAGGCCGGCGCGCACGCGGGCGATGGTGCCGTGGTGGTCCGTGCCCTGGATGTTAACGACCTTGGTGTAGCCGCGCTCCCATTTGGAGATGTGGTAGGCCACGTCGGGCACGAAGTACGTGTACGAGCCGTCCTTCTTGCGCATCACGCGGTCCTTGTCGTCACCGTAGTCGGTGGATTGGAGCCACAGCGCGCCGTCCTGCTCGTAGGTCTTGCCGTTGGCGACCAGCCGGTTCACCGTGGCCTCGACGCGGCCGCTGGTGTACAGGCTCGACTCCAGGTAGTACTCGTCGAACTTCAGGTTGAAGGCCTGCAGGTCCTTGTCCTGCTCGTGGCGCAGGTAGGCCACCGCGAAGTTGCGGATGGACTCCACATCCTCCACGTCGCCGCTGGCCGTGAAGGCGCGGTCGGTGGCCTGCACCGTCTTCTTCGCGAGGAAGTCGTTGGCGATGTCCTGGATGTAGTCGCCGTTGTAGAACCCCTTGCTGGCGGGATTCTCGGGGTCGGTGGGCCAGCAGTCGTCGCCGGGTTTGAAGCCCTTGGCGCGCAGCTGCGTGCTGTGCGTGAGCGTATGGATCTGCACGCCTGCATCGTTGTAGTAGTACTCGCGGTGTACCTTCCAGCCCTGCGTGGCGAAGAGGTTGCAGATCGCATCGCCCAGGGCCGCCTGGCGGCCGTGGCCCACGTGCAGCGGGCCCGTGGGGTTGGCCGAGACGAACTCGACCAGCACCTTCCGGCCGTTGTCCGGCTGTTGCCCGAAGCGCTCGCCGGCGGCCAGCACCTCGCGCACCACTTCCTGCTTGGCGGCGGGCTTCAGGCGGATGTTGATGAAGCCGGGGCCCGCGATCTCCAGCGCCTCGGCCCAGCGGCCGAAGGCCGGCGTGGCCAGCAGGGCCTCGCGCAGCGTTTCGGCCAGTTGCCGGGGGTTCTGCCTGGCGGCCTTGGCCAGCTGCATGGCGGCGGTGCAGGCGAAATCGCCGTGCGCCGCCACCTTGGGGAATTCAAAAGCAGCACGCCCGGCAGCGCCGGGCGACAATTTTTCCAGCTCGCCGGCGAGCGCCGCGAGCAATTCCTGTTTGACGGAGAGCATGCGGCGATTCTACGGGCCGCCCGTCATCCAAACTTTCGGCCATGACGTTATGCTGAACAGCCTCGCGGGGTGCGCGTCGACGGGGGGCTTCCTATCCACTTTTTGCAGGAACACGACATGAAGAATCTGCTCTCCGTGGTGGCCGCCGCCGGCCTCGCCCTCTCCTTCGCCACGGCGCATGCCGCCGATGCCCCCGCAGCCGCCGCCTCCGCGCCGGCCAAGGCCCCCACCGCTCAACAGAGCAAGATGGCCACCTGCAACGCCGATGCCAAGACCAAGGCGCTCAAGGGCGACGAACGCAAGGCCTTCATGAAGGACTGCCTGAGCGCCGACAAGCAGGCCGCCCAGCAGGGCAAGATGACCACCTGCAACGCCGACGCCAAGACCAAGGCGCTCAAGGGCGACGAGCGCAAGGCCTTCATGAAGCAGTGCCTGAGCAACAAGCCCGCCGCCTGATCCGGCCACCGGCCCGCCTTTCGTCAAAAAGCCCCGCACTGCGGGGCTTTTTGCTGGGCGCGGCGCGTTCAGCGGGTGCCGACGCCCCGCGCGAGGAACGTGGCCGCCAGCGGAATCAGCACCAGCAGGTGCGCCTCGATCATGACCAGGCGCCGGGTGCTGCGGATCGCCGCCTCGTCCGGCAGCGCGCCCGTGGCGCGCAGGGCCTTGCGCCAGCGCAGGAACCGCAGGGTGGGCGCGATGGAGATCAGCCCGACCACTACGAAGAGCCCCACCTTCACATGCAGCAGCGGCTGCATTCCATACCACTGCGCGCCCTTGATGCCCCAGCCGACGCGGGCCAGCCCCGTGGCCAGCACGGCCAGGGCCGCGATGCCATAGAACCGGTCCAGTTGCGCCAGCCGCTCCACCGCGGCCGCGTTCAGCCAGGCCGGGCGGCACAGCGCGGCTTCGCTGGCCAGGAAGGTGACCATGGTGAGAATGGCCAGGAAATGGGCATAGGCCAGCAGGGCTTCGGTGGTCATGTGGCGTTCCTTGGAGTGGGGGCGGCGCGATGGTAGCGCGCCTACGGCAGCCTGCGCCGCGTTTCGTTCGCCGGTGCAGCGCTTCGGGTGCGCGTGCGCAATCCCTGGGACTGCCGCAACAGTGAAAGTCTCTCCATTGTTGCGAGGCATGTCCATGCCGATCCAGTCCATCTCCCACACGCAGCCCAACGCCTGGCTCCAGGGCGGCCAGAGCACCACCCTGCAGCAGGATCTCATCAAAAAGGTCCTGGAAATGCTGCTCGTCAGCCTGCTGGAGAAGCTGGGCAAGAAAGACGACGCGCCGTCCAGCCAGCCCGGCGGCACCCCGGCTTCCAGCCCCGCGAGCGTACCCCCCAGCGCCCCCCCCAGCGCGTCACCCAGTCCATCACCTGGCCCGGCACCCAACCCGTCCGCCGGTCCGGCCAGCCCCCCCTCGGGCGCTCCGGCTCCCACGCCAACGCACGACGGCACCGCCGACACGGTCCCGGCACGAGCGCCCTCTACCAGCCCGGCCATTCCCGGCAGCGGCACGGCAGGCAACGACTTCGGCACGCAGAGCGTGGCGGAAGGTGCGGGCAAGGTCTACCCGAAATTCGAGCCGGTGCTGCGCGGCGACGAGTCGCAAAAGGACGCGCAGATCCAGACCCAGGCGGACTTCGGCAAGGCGGCCGATGCCACGGCCAGGGAATACGGCCTCGACCCCAACGTGTTCCGCGCCCAGCTGGAGGTGGAATCCAACGCCTTCTCCAAGGGCTTTCAGGGCGCCATGAAGCTGGAAGGCGACCTGGGCCGTGCCGGCGAGAACAACACCTCCATCGGCCTGGGGCAGATTTCCCGCAAGTTCCTGGACGGCCGCGAATGGGCGGACGGCGGCCCCGGCAACGAACGGGTCGGCGGCCAGAAGGTCTCCACCGAGCAATACCAGGGCAGCGTGACGACGCAGTTGCGCATGGCGGCGTCCAACCTGGCCCAGCGCGTGGCCGACCACGGCGGCCTGCAGCAGGGGCTGGCGTACTACGTGTCGGGCAACCCCGACCCGGGCAATGCCAACGCCAGCGCCTACATCGACCGGATCAACACGGCACTGAAGGACCCGGCGGTCGTCGGGCCCGGCCGCTGACCCGCGCAGGCGGCGAAGGCAGCGCCACGGGGTGCCGCCTTCGCCGCATCACTGCGGCGAAGGCGCTCCGATGTCCTGGCGCACCCAGTCGTCAAGCAGTGCCTTTTCATACCGCATCGGATCGCTGCCGCCCCGCCCCGCGCGGGACAGGAACGACGGATCGCGCAGCTCGCGGCGACCGGACTGCAGCACGCGGCCATCGGCCGCCGTCCGCTGGAACTCCAGGTCGATGCGCGGCGGATACACGTCGCGCACGATGCGCACCTGCGCCAGCTGCGCGC
>NZ_BAAJYR010000293.1:0-4383 GCF_057546605.1 Acidovorax sp. KPB24-03
GGCCGTGCAGGCCGTGGACACCACCGCCGCCGGAGACACCTTTCTGGGGGCGCTCGGCCGTCGCGCTCGGACGGGGCGAGGCGCTCGACCCCGCCGTGCAGGGCGGCATCCGTGCCGCGGCGCTGTGCGTGACCCGGCCCGGCGCCCAACCCTCCATCCCCACGCGCGACGCCGTCGCCGCCAGCCCCCGCCCACCCGACTGGAGATTGCTATGAAACGCCGCGCTTTGCTGCACGCCGAACTCTCGCATGCCATCGCCTGCATGGGCCACGGCGACATGCTGGTCATCGGGGACGCGGGCCTGCCCATTCCCCCCGGGCCACGCCGCATCGACCTGGCCGTCACGGCCGGCATCCCCGCCGTGGACGAGGTGCTGTGCGCCGTCCTCTCCGAACTGCAGGTGGAGCGCGCCATCGTCGCCACCGAAGCCGTCGAACGCGCCGAAGGCCAGTTGCCGGACTGGTGCCTGCTGCCCGTGGCGCCCGAGACCGTGCCGCACGAGGAATTCAAACGGCTGTGCCAGCAGGCGCGGGTGATGGTGCGCACCGGCGAATGCACGCCCTATGCGAATGTCATACTCATCGCCGGCGTGACGTTCTAGACGGCCCGGGGCGGCGCGCCATGAAAGCCACCGCCATGCCCCCCCTCTCAACGCCCTCCGGCCCCGCGCCCCTGCCCCCCGGCATGACCGTGCTGGAGCGCGGCTGGCTGTCGGCCAACAACATCGTGTTCATCGGCGCCGGGCACACGGCGGTGGTGGACACCGGCTACTGCACCCATGCCGCGCAGACCGTCGCGCTGCTGCAGGGCGCACTGCAGGGCCGCGCGCTGGACCGTGTGCTCAACACCCACCTGCACAGCGACCACTGCGGCGGCAACGCCGCGCTGCAGGCGGCCTGGCCCGCCCTCGGCACCTTCATCCCCCCGGGCCAGGCGGCCCATGTGCGCCAGTGGGACGCCAACGCCCTGAGCTACACGCCCACGGGCCAGGACTGCCCACCGTTTCGCATGGACGGCGTGCTGCAGCCGGGCACTGAAGTGATGCTCGGCGACCGGGCCTGGCAGGTGCATGCGGCCCCCGGTCACGACCCGCATTCGATCGTGCTGTTCGAGCCGGTCGACGCCGTGCTGATCTCGGCCGACGCGCTGTGGGAGAACGGCTTCGGCGTGGTCTTTCCCGAGCTGGAGGGCGACAGCGCCTTCGCCGACGTGGCGACCACGCTTGACCTGATCGAGTCGCTGGCGCCGCGCACCCTCGTGCCCGGGCATGGCCGCGTCTTCACCGGCCTTGCCCCGGCGCTGGACACCGCCCGGCGGCGGCTGGACGGCTTCGTGCAGGCACCCGAAAAGCACGCGCGCTACGCCGCCAAGGTGCTCGTCAAGTACAAGCTGCTGGAGTGGCAGCAGGCCGAGGCGCAGCGGCTCTGGGCCTGGGCCGCCGCGACGCCCTATTTCGCGCTGCTGCACGCGCGCTACTTCGCCGACCAGCCGCTGCAGGCTTGGCTGGAGGGCACGGTGCAGGACCTCGTGCGCTCGGGTGCGGCCGCCCTCCAGGGCACGCAGATCCACAACCGGTAGGGCAGAAGGCGCGGCCCCCGGCCTCGCTGGCTCTGCACGCCCGTGCCGGGGCCGATTGCACCTCCCACCCCTCGTCCGGCGCACCTCCCTTGCGGAATTTGTGGCGGAAATCTTACAAATTGTCAGATTCCACGCCGCGCCTCTGTCAGACAACACCTTAACGAGAGTGATTCGTATCAATAATCGCGGCTGTTTTTGGTTCTGACAACAAAATGAAACACTACAACCCCGTCAAGAAGCCCCGCAGCCTCCGCCTGGCCGAGGGCGTTGCCGCCAGCCTCTCCACCGCCGTGCTGCTGCCCTGGGCCGCCATGGCCCAGACCGCACCGCCGCAGGACGCCACCGTCCTGCCGACCGTGACGGTGCAGGACCAGGCCATCGATCCCAACCCCAATGCTGAAGTGGGCGCGCCCTACAAGGCCAAGACCTCGGCCGACGTGCGCCACACGCGGCCCCTGGCGGAAACGCCCCAGACCATCTCGGTGGTGACCAAGGCCGCGATCGACGACTCCGGCTTCACCGACCTCAAGCAGATCCTCGCGGCCCAGCCCGGCATCACCCTGGGCACGGGCGAGAACGGCAACGCCTTCGGCGACCGCTACATCATCCGCGGCCAGGAAGCCCGCAGCGACGTGTTCGTGGACGGCCTGCGCGACCCCGGCATGACGACGCGCGAGAGCTTCGCCATCGAGCAGCTCGAAATCACCAAGGGCCCGAACTCGACCTTTGCCGGCCGCGGCTCGGCCGGTGGCGCGATCAACGCCATCACCAAGCAGGCCACGCTGGACTACGACTTCTCGCGCATCTCCGTGGGCGCGGGCAGCGACGGCTACCGCCGCGCCACGCTGGATGCCAACAAGGGCTTCTCGGATCAGTTCGCGCTGCGCGCCAACGCGCTGTACAGCACCGAAGGCGTGCCGGACCGCGACCCGTCCAAGCGCCGCCGCGAGGGCCTGGCGCTGTCGGGCCTGTGGGAAGCCAATGCCAACCTGTCGGTCACGCTGGACTACTACGGCCTGCGCGCCAGGGACAAGTACCCCGACCTGGGCAGCTACCTGCTCGGCACGGTGCCCAACCGCGTGCCCGCCACCGGCGTGCCCGTGTACGCGCAGAGTCAGGACTTCCTGAACTCCGACGTGGACGCCCTGACGGCACGCGTCAAGTGGCGCATCGCGCCCGACAAGACCCTCACCAGCCTGACGCGCTACGGCACGTCCGACAACGGCTACGTGGTCACCGGCGCCTCGGGCGGCACGCGCTACAGCAACGGCACGCCGTTCACCAGCGCCTCGCTGAGCACGCACAACGGCTGGCAGGAAGTGAAGTACTTCGCGCACCAGACCAACCTGCGCTGGGACACCGAGATCGCCGGCAAGAAGAACGAACTCATCTTCGGCCTCGAATACACGGACCACCAGGTGACGCGCGGCAACTACGCCGTCACCAACACCGGCGCATTCAACTGCCGCACGCAGGCGGGCACGGGCGCCAACACGGCCTATTGCCTCTCGGGCCCCTCGGGCGCCGTCACGCCGGGCCTGAACTCCATCATGGGCCGGCAGATCGCCCAGACGCCCTGGGCCAACGACTGGCAGGTCAAGAGCTTCGCGCTCAGCGCCATGGACACGGTGGACCTGACCGACCAATGGACGGTGTTCGGCGGCGTGCGCGCCGACTACACCGACTTCAGCCTCGTCACGCGCAACGCCACCACGGCCGCGCAGACGGGCAACTACAGCTACACCGACACCCTGCTCAACGGCCACCTGGGCGTGTCGTACAAGATCAACCCCATGGGCATCGTGTACGCCAGCTACGGCTCGGCCCAGGACATCAACGGCGGCGAATCCGACACCGGCACCAGCAGCGGCTACGGCGGCCTGGTGGTCTACAACGGCAGCGCCGCCGGCGCCAAGCCCGAGACCTCGCGCAATCTGGAAATCGGCACCAAGTGGAACCTGCTGGACAACAAGCTGCTGTTCACGGCCGCGGCGTTCCAGACCACCAAGTCCGACGTGATGGAGGGCGCCAACTACGACTCGCTGGGCACCTTCAACACCGGCAAGAACCGCGTGCGCGGCGTCGAATTCGGCCTGGTGGGCAACGTGACCTCCCAGTTCACGGTGCAGGCCGGCGTGGCGTTCATGAAGTCCAAGGTGCTCAAGTCGGCCACGGCGGCCAACGTGGGCCTGCCGCTGTCGAACTTCGCCGACCGCTCGTTCTCGGTGCAGGGCAAGTACCAGCTGACCCCCGCGCTGTCCGTGGGCGCCACGGCGCGGCACGAAAGCGACCGCTGCGGCGGCCAGCCCGACACCGGCGCGAGCTACACCAACGGCACCTGCGCGCAGCCCGTGCCCTCGTTCACCGTGTACGACCTGTTCGCCTCGTACCGCCTGAACAAGCACGCCGACATCCGCATCAACGTGCTCAACGCCGGCGACAAGGACTACTACACGGCGGTGTACCGCTCGGGCTCGTTCCTGTACAAGGGCGACGGGCGGGCGGTGCGCGTCACGCTCGACTACGAGTTCTGATCGGCGCGCTGGCAACGGCGCCCCGGGTCTGATCCAATGCCGGGCTCTGCCCGGCATTGCCGCTTTCAACGATGACCCCAGCCCTTCCCTTCACCGCACCGCCTCCGCCGCCGGACCGCATTCCGCCCGGCGTGCACGGCGCGCTCGACTACGCCCTGCTCGCGCCCAAGCACATGGATGCCGCGCACCATGCCTACGTGGCGGGCGGCAGCGGCCTGGGCACGTCGGCGCAGGCCAACCGGCGCGCCTTCGACGGCTGGGCCGTGCTGCC
>NZ_BAAJYR010000294.1:0-4378 GCF_057546605.1 Acidovorax sp. KPB24-03
TACGGCGCCGTGGACTTCGCCCGGCCCGCGACCACTACCACTTCCTGGGTAAGGCCGCGTGGCGCGTGAAGAACGTGAGCGGCGCCATCCGCGTGGCCCAACTGGCCGGGGTGGAGTGGACGTGCTGGGCGGCGACCGCATCAATTTCCGCCGGGGCTTCCGGTGGACGCTGTCGCGCCGCATCCATTTCTTTGGCATGGTGGGCGGCGCGCAGAAGACCGAGCGGCTCAACGCCTCGCGCGGGCTGATCTTTCCGGTGCGCTGGCACGAGCCCTTCGGCCTGGCCGTCATCGAGAGCCTGTACTTCGGCTGCCCCGTGTTCTCGACGCCCTACGGCGCGCTGCCGGAACTGGTGCCCGCCGAATGCGGCGTGCTGGCGGACAACGCCAGTGCCCTGGCCGAGGCGGTGCGCGCCAACCGCTTCGACCCCCGGGCCTGCCACGACCATGCCGTGCGCCACTTCGGCGCCGAGCGCATGGCGCGCGACTACCTGCGCATGTACGAGCGTGTGCTGGCGGGTGAGACGCTCAATGCCCAGGCGCCCGTGATCCAGGGCGAGGCCCGCTCGCTCGCCTGGCGCAACTGAGACGCGGCGGGCGCGGCGCCGCGCTGCGCTCAGACCGCCGCGTGAACCGTGAACCCCATCGGCACCGGGCCGAAGTCCTGGATCACCTTCAGTCCCAGCGACCGGGCGCCTTGGCGGTGGTGATGCAGCCGTCCGTGCGGCCGTGCCGGCATTCCACGGCGGCCTGCGCATTGCTGTTGACGAAGCACAGCTCCGCGCCGGGGGGCGCCAGCTGCTGCGGCGCGGGATGGGTCGAGATGGTGCGGGGCGCCTCGCCCGTGCGCGATGCCAGGATCATGTTGAAAGTGGGCATCACGAAGACATCCACCATCTGGAAGCGGTTCAGGTTGGAGAACACGAGCTTGTGCAGGTCGGGATACGCCACGCACCCCAGCACCGCGATGGCCGGGTCGTCATGGAGCGACTCCGCGGCGATCTCGAAGGTGGGGTGCAGGTGCACGGTGCCTTTGCGGCCGTTGCGCCGGAACCATTCGTGGGCTGCGGCTTCGCAGTTGGTGCCGGCCGGCCCGAGGGTGTGGATGACCCGGATGTCTTTGACTGCCATGGTGGAACGGGGTGGATCGGTGAGCAAAGTGGACCCCTCGGTCGGGTATTCCGTTGGGCGGAATGCAGGATAAGGGAAACCGCCTTCCGAAGCCACCCGGATCCCGGGGCCAAGCCGCAGAACGAACGAAACAGATGTGACCATGCGCAACAGCGGGCGCATTCGCGTGATGGCGACCCCGGGGGTATGCCGACGCTCGCGTGGCGCGTGCCACGCCCTCGCAGGGAGGTCAGGCGCTCGCCAACGGCAGGCTGAGCACGAAGCAGGCGCCGCTCTCGCCGTCCGGGCGGTCCTCGCAGCGCACCGTGCCGCCCGAGCGTTCCGCGATGGACCGCACCAGCGCGAGCCCCAGGCCCACGCCGCCAGCGCGCTCGCTGGCGCCGGGCAGCCGGTAGAAGGGTTCGAAGATGCGCTCGCGCTGGGCCGGCGGCACACCGGGGCCCTGGTCGCACACGCGCACTTCGGCGTGGGTGCCGGTGCGCTGCAAGCCCCACCGTGATGTCGCCCCTGGCTGTAGCGGCGGGCGTTTTCCAGCAGGTTGCGCAGGGCGCGGCGCAGCAGCTTGGCCACGCCGTTCACCTCCAGGCCGTCCGCGCTGGCGGCGCCGGCTTCCAGCTCGGCATCCACCCGCACGCACTCCTCGGCCGCCAGGCCCAGCAGGTCCACCAGTTCGATGGTGCCCATGTCCGCCTCGCGCGCGTCCAGGCGGCTGGCGAGCAGGATCTCGTCCACCAGCTGGTCCAGCTCGGCGATGTTGCGCAGGATCTCGTCGCGAAACGCCGGGGACGGGGCCGAGCCCTGCATCAGCTCCAGCCCCATGCGGATGCGCGTGAGCGGCGAGCGCAGCTCGTGCGAGGCATTGGCCAGCAGCGACTTGTGGGATTTGACGAGCGTCTCGATGCGCGCGGCTGCGGCGTTGAACTGGCGCGCCAGATCGGCCACTTCGTCATGCCCGGTCTCGGCCACGCGCACGGACAGATCGCCTTCGCCGAAGCGCTGCACGCCGCGCTGCAAGGTCTCCAGCCGCTGCAGCAGCCGCCGGATGATGGGGAACACGCCCACGGCCACGGCCACGCCGACCAGGCCCAGCATCCAGAGGAAGCCGAACGGCGGGCGCGTCCAGAACGCCACCTCGCCGCGCCGGTCGGGGCCAGGCGGCTTCGGGCGCGGCGCCATCTGCAGCGAGAACACCTCGCCGCCTTCGGCCTCCACCCGGAACTCCAGCCCCTCGGCCGGCCCGTTCGGGATGCGCGTGGCCAGCCCGCGCAGCACTGGCTCGCCGCGCCCGTTGATCAGCACCATCTCGCGGGCGGGCGGGGTGGGGGGCGTCTGCGCGTTCTGGTCCGAGGCGATGCGCCAGGCCCATCCCACGGCCAGGGTGAGCACGGCCACGCCCACCACCACGGCCAGCCAGATGCGCAGATAGAGGCGCCGGGAAAACGGGTTGGACATGGGTCAGTCTTGCTGCTTGGCGAACACATAGCCCACGCCGCGCACCGTGAGGATGCGGCGGGGGTTCTTGGCGTCCTGCTCGATCGCGGCGCGGATGCGGCCCATGTGCACGTCGATGGAGCGGTCGAAGGCTTCCAGCTCGCGGCCGCGCACGGCCTCCATGATCTGGTCGCGCGTGAGGACGCGGCCCGCGCGTTCGGCCAGCGCCACCAGCAGGTCGAACTGGTAGGAGGTGAGCTCGGCCGGCTGGCCGCTCACGGTGACGGTGCGCGCATCGCGATCGATCTCCAGCGAGCCGAAGCGCAGCACCTGCGCGGCGGGCGTGCCGCCGTCGGTGCGCCGGCGCAGGATGGCGCGGATGCGGGCGAGCAGCTCGCGCGGCTCGAACGGCTTGGGCAGGTAGTCGTCGGCGCCCAGCTCCAGGCCGATGATGCGGTCCATCGGGTCGCCCTTGGCGGTCAGCATGAGCACCGGCACCTGCGCCGCCGGCCCCTGCAGCGAGCGGATGCGGCGGCACACTTCGAGCCCGTCCATGTCCGGCAGCATGAGGTCCAGGATCACCAGGTCGGGCAGGGGCCCCGCATCGCCCCCCCTGCAGGCGCGCCATGCCGCTCTTGCCATCGGCCATGTGCGTCACTTCCAGGCCCGACTGGCCGAGGTATTCCCCCACCATCTGGGCGAGGCGGAAGTCGTCTTCGATCATCAACAGTTGAGAGCTCATGGCGGGTGTCCTTGGGGGAGGCTTCATCGTCGCGCCGGGGGGCGTCGTTGCGTTGAAGTCCCCGTAAAGTTAGGTAAACCAGGGGCATGCCCCCAGCCAGGGCCATTTTGCGGCCGCGCAGCCCGGGCCGGCGTGGCGTGCTCCATGTGCTACTGAATTGATAGCTGCGACGGCATGAAAATCAACGGCGTGGGGGCGTTTCGATCCTGGACGCCAGCGCCACCAGCACCAGCACCGGCAGTCCCAGCAGCGCCGTCCCCACGAAAAACTCGGTGTAGCCGAAGGCGTCCACGAAGCGCCCCGAAAAGCCCGCGATCCACTTGGGCGCCAGCAGCATCATGGAGCTGAACAGCGCGTACTGCGTGGCCGAATACTGCACGTTGGTGAGACTGGACAGGTAGGCGATGAACGCCGCCGACGCGATGCCCCCCGCCAGGTTGTCGGCCGACACCACGAAGACCAGCCCCGTCACGTCGTGCCCGCGCAGGCCCAGCCAGGCGAACAGCAGGTTGCTGCAGGCGCTGAGCACCGCGCCCAGCATCAGCACGCGCATCACGCCCAGGCGCATGGACAGCACGCCGCCCACGAAGGCGCCGGCCAGCGTCATCAGCACACCGAACACCTTGGTGACCGCGGCGACCTCGTCCTTGGTGTAGCCCATGTCCACGTAGAACGGGTTGGCCATGATGCCCATCACCACGTCGCTGATGCGGTACACGGCGATGAGCGCCAGGATCAGCGCCGCCTGCCAGCGGTAGCGCCCGATGAAGTCCGCGAACGGATCGACCAGCGCGCCGCGCAGCCACTCTGCCGGGTTGCGCGCGGGCGGCAGCGGGCGCGGCACGGGCTCGCGCGACAGCAGCACGGTCGCGGTGCCCACCAGCATCGAGGCGGCCATCGTGAGGTAGGCGGCCTGCCAGGCGCCGTGCTGGTAGCCGGCGAGGCCGGGCAGTTCGGCGCGCGCGGCCACCCACAGCACGCCCGCGCCGCCCAGATCATCGCCAGGCGGTAGCCCGTCTGGTAGGTGGCGGCCAGCGCGGCCTGGCGGTCGGCGTCGGCCGATTCGATGCGGAAG
>NZ_BAAJYR010000295.1:0-4375 GCF_057546605.1 Acidovorax sp. KPB24-03
CGTGATCGACCGGGTGCCGCGTGAGCTGGAGGCCCGGCAGGTGGAGATGCTGCAGTTCCTGGCCGCCCAGTTGGTCGAGCGGCTGGAATCGCGCCGCGCCGCATTGCCGGATGCGCCGGCACGGCAGGCCCCGCCGCAGTAGCCCGTCCGCCGCATTCCGCCCGGCCACCGGACCGTGATCCGCCTTTGATCCGCCAGCCGGCGGAGGAGGAGGGGGCGGGGCGCGGGTGGTGTCGGATTGCGCCTACGCCGGCCGGCCCGGCCTTCCGACGCACCGCTCTGCGGTGCGGGCGCCCAATGGCAGCCCCAGACGACGGGTCTGTTTTTGGAGGGTTTCCCCATGTTTTCCAACCCGGCTGTTCCCTCGCCGCTGCGTTTCGGCGAAAGCGTCCCCTCCGCCCAGATGGGGGAATTCGGCGGCTTCGGCCTCCAGTGGCAACAAGGCGATGGCGCCATCGACGGAGACGGCCAGCAGGCCTTCCGCTCTGCCGCATCCGAATACCAATACGGCGACAGCTGCCGTTTCGAAACCCAGGCCCAAGGCTGAAGCCAGGGGGTGCGACAACGCAAGCGCGATCCGCGTGTAGCGGGTGGTTGATTCTTCCCGGACGCTACTGCCGGAAAGCGGTTTTCACTGGGAATGGATGGCCTGCCCGGAGGGACTCGAACCCCCGACCTATTGCTTAGAAGGCAATTGCTCTATCCGGTTGAGCTACGGGCAGACGGAAAAAGAAAAAGACGCGGGGCCTGCAGGCCCTGCAGCATGGACTGGACGCCGTGTGGCACATCGGGACGATGGCAGGCGGGTCCGTGCGAGGCGTGAATGATACCTGCCTGCCGGGGCCTCCCCGGTCTTTTTGGCCCCTGGCGTTTTGCGGCAACCGGGGGCTTGCGGGTATAACGCAAGGGCAGGCGCCCATCGGGTGCGCCCGCTCCCCCATCACCCCATGCCGCACAGCCTCTCACTCATCAACACCATTGCCGCGGCGCTGGGCCTGGCGCTCGTGCTGGGCTTCATCGCGACCCGCATCCGCCTGCCGGCCCTGGTGGGCTATCTGCTCGCGGGCGTGGTGATCGGCCCCTTCACCCCGGGTTTCGTGGCCGATGGCGAAATGGCCAGCCAACTGGCGGAGATCGGGGTGATGCTGCTGATGTTCGGCGTGGGGCTGCATTTTTCGCTGGGCGATCTGTTGGCGGTGCGCAAGATCGCCGTGCCCGGGGCGCTGGTGCAGATGGCGGTGGCCACGCTGCTGGGCATGGGCCTGGCGCTGTGGTGGGGCTGGGGCCTGGGCGGGGCGCTGGTGTTCGGCCTGGCCCTGTCGGTGGCCAGCACCGTGGTGCTCTTGCGGGCGCTGGAGACGCTGGGCATCCTGGATTCGTACACCGGCCGCATCGCCGTCGGCTGGCTGGTGGTGGAGGACCTGGCCATGGTGCTGGTGCTGGTGCTGCTGCCGCCGCTGGCGCAGTGGCTGAACGGCACCGCCGGGGCGGGCAGCACGGGCGAGCTGTGGAAGGCGCTGGGCTGGACCATCGCGCAGGTGGGCGGCTTCGTCGCGCTGATGCTGGTGGTGGGGCGGCGGGTGTTCCCGTGGATCCTCTGGCAGGTGGCGCGCACCGGCTCGCGCGAGCTGTTCACGCTGTGCGTGGTGGCGGCGGCGGTGGGCATCGCCTTCGGCTCCGCCGCGCTCTTCGGCGTGTCGTTCGCGCTGGGGGCTTTCTTCGCCGGCATGGTGATGCGCGAGTCGGAGTTCAGCCACCGCGCCGCCCAGGAGTCGCTGCCGCTGCGCGATGCGTTCGCGGTGCTGTTCTTCGTCTCCGTGGGCATGCTGTTCAACCCCTGGGTGCTGGTGGAGCGTCCCTTGCAGGTGCTGGCCGTGGTGGCCATCATCATCCTGGGCAAGACGCTCGCGGCGGCGGCCCTGGTGCTGGCCTTCCGCTACCCGCTGAACACGGCGCTCACGGTGTCGGCCAGCCTGGCGCAGATCGGCGAGTTCTCGTTCATCCTGGTGGGCCTGGGCGCCTCGCTGGGGCTGCTGCCGCCGGAAGGGGCCAGCCTGGTGCTGGCCGGTGCGCTCATCTCGATCGCGGTCAATCCGCTGCTGTTCCATGCCATCGCCCCGCTGCAGGAGTGGCTGCGCGCCCGCTCGGCCCTGGCGCGCCGGCTGGAGCAGCGCGACGACCCGCTGGCGGAGCTGCCCCTGAGCACGCACCGCCGGTACCTCGCGCGCCAGGTGGTGCTGGTCGGCTACGGCCGCGTGGGGCGGCGCATCGCGGCGGCGCTGTCGGAGAGCGACATCCCCTTCGTCGTGGCCGAGCAGAACCGCGACCTGGTGGAGACGCTGCGCAACGGCGGCATGGCGGCGGTCTACGGCGACGCGGTTGAGCCGGCCGTGCTGATCCAGGCGCACATCGCCCGGGCGCACATGCTGGTGATCGCCACGCCGAACACGCTGGACGTGCGCCAGATCATCGCGACGGCGCGCACGCTCAACCCGGAGATCGAAACCGTGGTCCGCAGCCACAACGAGGCCGAGGCCCGGCTGCTGGAGCAGGAAGAGGGCGTGGCCAAGGTGTTCCTCGGCGAGGAGGCGCTGGCCGCGGCGATGACCTCGCATGTCCTGGGCCGCGCCGGCGAGCGCCAGGCCGAGGCGACGGCGCCGGGCGCGCTGGAGGAGCGGCACGCTTCGGTTTGAGCCAAATCGGGCTCCACGGCATGATTGACTAGGGCATATTGCTACTATTTTTGTAGCAATCTGCAGGGGCCTTGGCGCGCCTCATCCCGTCTGTCCGTCTGTCCGTCTGTCCGTCAGGTCGTCAGGTCGTCTGCAGGCTGGCCGGCGCCGTGGCGCTGGCCCCGTGCCTGTCTTGCCCCGGCTTCAGTCGGCCTCTTCGAACACCAGCGACGGCGTGGCCATGACCCGGGCCGTGTCGCCCAGCGCCGGGATCAGGTGGTTGGCGAAGTAGCTGTTCTGCGTGTCGGGCTCCAGCGCGGCGACGGCCAGGTTGGCCAGGGGCTGGTTCAGCGGCACGTAGTAGCTGCCTTCGGGCACGTCGATGGCGGTGCGCACGGTGGTCACGCGCACGCGGGTGATGTCCTGCTGGCCGGCGATGTTGCCTCGCACGTCCTGGCGCACGCCTTCCTCGCGGCCGGTTTCCTGGTAGCTGTCGCTCAGGAGCGAACCCGGCTCGGCCACCCGCATGACCTGCAGCCCGAGCAGCTTGAGCCGCTCGGCCGCCTGGCCCGCCGTGGGCGAGAGCCAGTAGCCGCAAGGGCGGGGGGCGCGAGGCGACGGTGCGCAATTCGAGCGACGAGTTCCAGTCCACGCGCACGGTGCGGTCCGCGCCCGTCGCGGGGTCGAGCATGACGAGGTCGCGCTGCGTGGCGGTCGGCCCCGCCTCGATGGCGACCTGGCCGCGGCAGGCCTGCGCCGCGGTGTCGCGCACCACGAACGAACGCACCTGCTCCAGGTTGCCGGCCCGCTCGGCCGTGCTGCGCAGCGCGCTGGACAGCGCGGTCACCTGGGCATGCACGCGGCGCTGGATGTCCAGCCGCCCGATGCCCACGCCGCGCGTCTCCACCAGCAGGCTGACCGCGTTCTTGAGGCCGTTCACGTTGCGGCCCGTGTCGGGTTGCGTGCCGCCCATCGACACGCGGCGGTCCTGCGGGTCGGTGGAGGTGGTGTAGTACCACTCGCTGGTCAGGCCCTGGCCCTGCAGCGCGGCCGCCATGGGCTGGTGGTACCACTCGCGCGCCGCCTTGGTGAGGAACTCGGGCACGTTGGCCGTGGTGGCGTACTGCAGCAGCGCGTCGTACTTCTGGATGGCACCGAACTTCTCCAGGAAGCGGCCAGAGACGGTGTATTCGTGCGCATCGAGCACGGCGATGGGACGGTAGTCCCGCGTGAGCCGCGCCAGGGCCTGGGCCTCGGGCGTGTTCAGCAGCAGGTGGTCGCGGTTCATGTCCGTGCCGTTGGCCGTGGCGCGGGT
Organism: Acidovorax sp. KPB24-03; assembly: GCF_057546605.1. Lineage (NCBI taxonomy): Bacteria > Pseudomonadati > Pseudomonadota > Betaproteobacteria > Burkholderiales > Comamonadaceae > Acidovorax > Acidovorax sp. KPB24-03. Next base: position 3,988 of record NZ_BAAJYR010000295.1, read on the forward strand.
GCCGGCCTCGGCGCCGTCCGGGTTGGCGCGCGGCACCACGACCACGTTGATGCGGTCCAGCAGCGGCTCCAGCAGGCCCTGCGACAGTTCGCGCGCCATCACCAGCAGGGCTTCGCCGCCGGCGGGCTCGTCGCCGTGCTGCTGCCCGATGAGCAGCACCGTGGGCTTGCCGCTCGCATCCAGGCTGGCCACGTCGGTGTTGGGCGCGTGCGTGAGCACCAGGGCCTGCAGGGGCGTGCCGCGTTGGGACATGCCCAGGTCCAGCACCGTGGCCTTGGTGGCGCCCTGCGGCGTGGCGGCGAGCTGCCGCAGCCACTGGGCGGCCTCGGCATTGGTGGTGAAGGCGCGGCGCCCGTCGGCCAGGCCAGGGGTGTCGTAGTGCACGGCC
>NZ_BAAJYR010000296.1:0-4364 GCF_057546605.1 Acidovorax sp. KPB24-03
GGCGGGGCCGGCGTGGGCGGCGTGTCCGGTGCAGGCAGCGGGTCGATGCCGCCGGGCGCCATCGCCGGGCCTGGCGGGCCTGGCGGGCCCATCAGCCCGGCACCTCGGGCAGCAGCAGGCGAAAGCCCTGGCCGCGTTCGGTGACCAGTTGCGGCGCGCCGCCGAGCTTGCGGCGAATGCGGCCGATCAGCACGTCGATGGTGTTGGAGTCCGGGTCGAGGTCGCGCGCGTAAACGTGTTCGCCGATGTCGCTGCGCGTGAGCAGCTTGCCCGGGTGGTGCATGAAGTAGGCCAGGATCTTGTGCTCCTGCGCGGTGAGCTGCAGGCTCTGGCCCTGCAGCGAGAAGCGGCCCCGCACCACGTCGTACTCCAGCGGCCCCGCCTGCAGCACGGCGGCGGCGGACCCGGCCGTGCGGCGCAGCATGGCCCGCAGGCGCAGCACCACCTCGTCCATCAGGAACGGCTTGGTGAGATAGTCGTCCGCTCCGGCGTTGAATCCCGCGACCTTGTCGCTCCAGCGGTTGCGGGCCGTGAGCACCAGCACCGGCCAGTTGCGGCCCGCGCCGCGCCAGTCGTGCAGCACGCTCAGGCCATCCTTGCGCGGCAGGCCCAGGTCCAGCACGGCCGCGCTGTAGGCTTCGGCGCTGCCGGCAAAGGAGGCGGCTTCGCCGTCATGCTCCACATCCACGGCAAAGCCCGCGGCCTCCAGCGCGGCGCGCAGTTGCGCGGCAAGCGCCGCGTCGTCTTCCACGACCAGGATGCGCATCAGTCACCCGCCTTTCGCCGCGTCACTTCCAGGGTGACGGCATCGACCTCCAGCTCCAGCTTGAAGCCGTTGGGCTGCTGCAGCTCGACGCTGTAGTACGGGCGGTGGCGGTGGTCGCTCTCCAGCTCCACCTCCAGCACCAGGCCCGAGAAGCGCGGGCGCAGCGACTCCAGCACCACGTCCATGGATTTCAGGGGCGCCGGTGCAGCGGCCGCCTCCGGTCGATGCAGGACCTCGCCCGTGTTCACATCCATGAGCAGCTTCATCTCCACGGCGGGCTTGTCGGACAGCTTGACCTCGTAGACCGCCTTGCCCTGCGCATCGCGCTCGAACTCGGCGTTCACGACGCGCGCGCCGTACCGCTGCTCCAGCTGCTTGACGTACCGGGCCATCTGCGCCAGCGGGACGGGCTGCGTGGGCCACTCGCGCTCCTGCGCCACCACGGAGCCGGTGGCGGCATCCACCAGCACTTCCTGCTTGTTGCCCCGGGCGTCGATGAGGGTGATTTCGTAGCGCGGCTCGCCCTTGCGCCCGCGCTTGCTTTCCACCTCGATGACGCGGCCCGCGTACTGGCGGCTGATGTCCGCAACGATGCTGTTCAGGGGCTTGAGCTGGCCGTTGAGCACGCCGCGCCGCGCCGCGTCCTGCTCGGCCGCGGGCGCCTGCACGCACGCGAGCGCCACCGCCACGACGGCGGCACGCAAAAGCACGCTCCGGGTCCATTTTTTCATCGCGGGATTATTGCCGGCGCCGTTAAACGGCACATGAACGGACGCTTCACGAAAGGTTTAGCAGCGGTTGCGCACACTGCCTCCCAGTTCTCGCCACCTTGCAACACCGAAAGGAAAAGCACCATGAAAAAAAACCGTTCTGACCCTGGCCGTCGCCGCCGCTGCTGCCGCCGCATCCGCCCTGCCTTCCATGGCCTGGGCGCTGACGGCCCAGGAAGCCGCCAACGTGATCACCCAGCACCAGTACGTCGCGCCGCAAGACCTGCAAAAGCGGTACGGCTACTGGTCTGCCGACGCGGTCGCCCTCGACGGCCTGCGCGTCGACGTGCTGGTCAATGACGCGGACGGCAGCCTCACCACCGTGCGCAAGAGCGACATCGGCAAGACGCTGCCCAGTGTGGACCAGGTATCGCAGGCGCTGCGCGCCAAGGGCTACCAATTCGTGTACGACGTGGAATTGGACGATGGCTTCTGGGAAGCCAAGGCGCGCCAGTCCGCCAACCAGGGCGAGAAGGTGGAGTTCGTGCTGCACCCGGTGACGCTGGAGGTGCTGAGCCAGGTGGGCCGCAGCGGCGGCACGGTCAACAACCAGCCGGTGCTGAGCGCCGACCAGGTGCGCCAGGCCCTGGAGCAGGTCGGCTACACCCGCGTGCGCGGCATCGAGTACGAAGACGGCTACTGGGAAGCCGAAGCCACCAACATGGCCGGTCTGAACATGGAACTGCGCGTGGAGCCCACCACCGGCAAGGTGATCAGCGAACGGCTGGACGACTAAAGGCGCCCGCACGGCCCTGGAAAAAGCACCGGGCCCCGGCATGCATGTGCATGCCGGGGCCCGGTGTTTGGTTGGGCGTTACTGGCCAGCCTTTGCCGCTGGCACGCGGCCGGTTACTTCGACAGGTCCAGCCGGTACTTGGACGTGCCCTTGCCCGAGCCGTCGTCCGCCGCCATGAGCGTGACGTTGGCCAGGCCCGCGGCCTGGGCCACGGGCAGCGCGTTGGCGCCGGAGCTGAACACCACCGGGCCGGCCGTGGCCACCTTGGTGAAGCGCCAGCTCTTGGCCGCGCCGTTGGCGGCACGGGTCACGTTGGCGTTCTTGCGGATGTAGTCGATCACCACGTCGCGGTTGGCGTCCGGCGAGGCCCAGATCGTGCCCGAGCCGTCCAGCTTGTCGATGAAGCTCTTGCCGCTGGTGGCGCGGTAGTTGTTGGTGGCGATCACGAACTCCTGCGCCGCATTGATGGGCTGGCCCTTGTAGGTCAGGTTCTTGATGCGGCGGCCGGTGGGCTGCGTCACGTCGATCTCGTACTGCACATCGGCCGTGGTGAACATGTCGAAGTTGTAGCCGGGGAAGGTGCTGATGAGCTGCTGCTCGGCGGTCTTGGCCGGGTCGATCTGGTTGAAGCGCTTGGCCGCGGCCTCCAGCCAGCCCTGGATGTCGGCGCCGTTCACCTTCACCGCGTACACGGTGTTGGGGTACAGGTACAGGTCGGCGGCGTTGTAGATCGCCAGCGGCCCGGTGGCCACGTCGGTGTAGTCGGCCCCGCCCTGGAAGCCCGACTTGAACGGCGCACTCACCGACAGCACGGGCAGCTGCGCGTACTGCGGCAGGTTGGCGGCCACGTAGGCGGCCACGTAATCGCGCTGGGCCTGGTTCACGATCTGGATCGCGCCGGGGTCGCCCACGTCGGCGAACAGCGTGCTCATGCGGAAGTCGGTGCTGCCGATGGGCGTCTTCACGTAGGCGATGGCGGCCTGGTGCTGCGTCTCGATCAGGGGGGCGACGGTGGGGTCGGCATCGACATACACCGTGGCGCCCGAGGCGTTCTTGCCCTGGATGTTGCGCAGCTCGCTCTTGGTGGCGGTCTTGTTCACCGCCCAGGCCTTGCCGTCCCATTGCAGGGCCAGCTGGATCACGCCCAGCGCCTTGCCCCACGAGCTGGCCATCACGGCGGGCACGCCGTTGATGGTGCCGGCCTTGTTGTCCACGCCGGCTTGCGAATAGGCCGGCGTCGCGGCGGTGTCGGGGAACACGCTGTGCTGGTGGCCCATGACCATGGCGTCGATGCCGGCGACCTTGGACAGGTACAGGCCCGGGTTCTCCATGGTGGCCGAGTAGGCGCCCGCATCGAGCCCGCCGTGCAGCAGGGCCACGACGATGTCGGCGCCCTTGGCGCGCAGCTCGGGCACGTATTTCTGCGCGGCTTCGACCGCGCCTTCGGTGTAGACCTTGCCTTCGAGGTAGCGCTTGTCCCAGTTCATGATGCCGGGGGTGGTGAAGCCGATCACGCCCACCTTGATGGGCAGCTTGACCTCCTTGCCGTCCGCGCCCTTGGAGACCAGCGTGCGCTCCAGGATGGTGTAGGGCTGCACCAGCGGCTTCTTCGTCTTGCTGCTGTACACGTTGGCCAGCACGGCGGGGTAGCCGGCGCCGGCGCATTTTTGCGCGGCATCGACGCCATCGACCTCCATGCCGCCGCCCAGCACCTGGTTGAGGAACGGCAGGCCGTAGTTGAACTCGTGGTTGCCCAGCGTGCCTGCATCGAAGCCCAAAGCGCCCATGGCCTTGTACATGGACAGCTGCTGGGTGCAGGGAATGGCCTTGACCACGGCCTCGTAGTCGGCCAGCGCCGTGCCCTGGATGGTGTCGCCGTTGTCGACCAGCAGCGTGTTGGCGAACTCCTTGCGCGCCTGGCGCACCAGCGTGGCGGTGCGCTCGAAGCCATAGCTCTTGTCTTCGGCGAGCTTGAAGTAGTCGTAGCTGCGCACGTTGAAGTGCAGGTCGGTCGTCTCCAGCACGGCCAGCGTGGCGGTGGCGCCGGCGTTGTTGTTGCCGTCGTTGTCGCTGCCGCCGCAGGCGGCCAGCA
>NZ_BAAJYR010000297.1:0-4343 GCF_057546605.1 Acidovorax sp. KPB24-03
ATGCGGCCCGGGCACTGGGCGCCCCGCTGAGGCCAGTGCCGCCTGTGCGCTGAAGGCGCTGGGCGGCGGGCCGGGCATGCGCGTCAGGCGAGCAGCGCGCGCGCCACGGCCTCGCCCACCTTGATGCCGTCCACCCCGGCCGAAAGAATCCCGCCCGCGTAGCTCGCGCCTTCGCCGGCCGGGTACAGGCCGGCGGTGTTCAGGCTCTGGAAGGCCTCGTTGCGCCCGATCTTGAGGGGCGACGAGGTGCGCGTTTCCACCCCGGTCAGCACCGCGTCGTGCATGTCGAAACCCTTGATCTTCCTGCCGAAGGCCGGCAGCGCCTCGCGCAGGGCCTCGGTGGCGTAGCCGGGCAGGGCGGCATCGAGGTCGGTCAGCGTGACGCCGGGCTTGTACGAGGGCTCCACGGAGCCCAGCGCTTGCGAAGCCCGCCGTGCCAGGAAATCGCCCACCAGCTGCGCGGGCGCGTTGTAGTTGCTGCCGCCCAGCACGTAGGCGTTCGACTCCAGCTGGCGCTGCAGCACGATGCCCGCCAGCGGATGCGGCGTCGCGCCGGCCACCAGCGCCTGCACGCCATAGGGGCCGCCCAGCGCCGCCTCGAATGCCGCGGGGTCGTGCGGATAGTCGTTGGGATCGATGGCGACCACCATGCCTGCATTGGCATTGCGCTCGTTGCGCGAATACTGGCTCATGCCGTTGGTGACCACGCGGTGCGGCTCGCTGGTGGCGGCCACCACCGTGCCGCCCGGGCACATGCAGAAGCTGTACACCGCACGGCCGTTGCCCGCGTGGTGCACCAGCTTGTAGTCGGCCGCGCCCAGCAGCGGGTGCCCGGCGTGCCGGCCCCAGCGCGCGCGGTCGATGAGCCCTTGCGGGTGCTCGATGCGAAAGCCCACCGAGAAGGGCTTGGCCTCCATGTGCACGCCGCGCTCGTACAGCATGGCGAAGGTGTCGCGCGAGCTGTGGCCCAGCGCCATCACCACGTGGTCGGCGCGCAGCGCATGGGTCTGGCCCGTGGCCTGGTCGAGCACCTGCAGGCCGCGCAGGTGGCGCTGGCCGGCGGCGTCCTGCTCGACCACCACGTCGGTCACGCGCTGCTGGAACCGCACCTCGCCGCCCAGCGCGATGATCTGCTCGCGCAGCGTCTCCACCACCTTGACGAGCTTGAACGTGCCGATGTGCGGGTGCGCCACCGAGAGGATCTCGGGCGGCGCGCCGGCCTGCACGAATTCCTCCATGACCTTGCGGCCCAGGTGGCGCGGGTCCTTGATCTGGCTGTAGAGCTTGCCGTCGCTGAACGTGCCGGCGCCGCCCTCGCCGAACTGCACGTTCGACTCCGCCTGCAGCTCGCGCCGCCGCCACAGGCCCCAGGTGTCCTGCGTGCGCTCGCGCACCGCGCGGCCGCGTTCCAGCACGATGGGCCGGAACCCCATCTGCGCCAGCACCAGCGCCGCGAAGATGCCGCAGGGCCCGAAGCCCACCACCACGGGCCGGTGCGCCAACCCCTCTGGCGCCCGGCCCACCGGCCGCCAGACCATGTCGGGTGTGGGCTGGATGTGGGGCTGCCCGGCGTGCCCCGCCAGCAGCGCGGCCTCCTGCGACGGATCGGCCAGGGTGATGTCGATGATGTACACCGCCAGCAGTTCGGCCTTGCGCGCATCGAAACTGCGCTTGAAGACGTGGACATGGGCGATGCCTTCGGGCGGCAGCGCCAGGATGCGGCAGGCGGCGGCGCGCAGGGCGGGCTCGGGGGCTTCGGCTGCGCTGAGCGGCAGCTTGATTTCGGACAGGCGGATCATGGCTTGCGGGCCCGTGTCGATCGGGCGAAGGGCAATGTCGTGGGGACCGGCATGATAAAGGAGGCCCGCGATGCCGGGCAGACCGGGTGCGGCAAGCCCAGCCGATGCGCAGTCAGTACTAGGGCATATTGCTATTAAATTAATAGCAATATGCCCTAGTACTGACTGCGCTGGAGGCCTTTTTCCTTGTTGCCGGCCTGCAGGGCCTGCACTGCTCCGAAGTGCATGAGATCGGACCGACCGAATGGCAGCGAACACGCGATGGCGCAGGGCGCACGTCAAGGTCGCGCCTGGCGCGAGGCCGATGCCGGAGAAGGGCTAGTCCGCGCAGAACTGGCAACCCGCCGATGTCAGGTGGTCGCCCTTGCACGCGGTGCACCGCGAGACGTCCATCATCGTCCTGCAGGAGCCGCATTTGCCGGGGACGGACAGGTTGTCGCCCACGTTGAGCACGTCATAGATCACGCCTTCCTTTCGGCCGCACGCTGGGCAGTCGAGAAACCCCATGGTGAAGGGCCCGGCTTCGAAATGGCACACCAGGCAGCGTAGATCGCCATGCTCGCTTTCCACCATCGCATCGCTGCCGCAGGCCAGGCAGCAGCGGACCGGGCCGAAGCGATCGAAATCGTCGTACGCGCGGTCAATGGCCTCGTCCACGTAGGATGTCTTTTCGATGAGCTTCTGATACAGGTCCAGTCCGATGAACTGCTTCAGGCTGTTGGACAGGTATTGGTCTTGTGCCCGGAGATTGACCTTCCAGTCGAGCTGGGTGATGACCCGCACCAGCAACCAGATGGACTCGTCCAATACCGTTTCGGGGTCCATGTCCAGGCCGAGGTGCATCAGTTGATTCCTTCGGTTCTGAAAATCGTCGAGAAGCTGGAGGTCCTGGGCGTTGAGAAGCAGACTGGACGAGGCCTTTTTTCGGCTCTCCCAGAAAGCGATGGACTTGAACTGTCCGTCGTGGATGGACTGCAGTAGCTCGGCTTGCGCCTTGGTGTGCAGGCTGGCCACCGCGATGCCTTGCCAACCGACGGTCCTGACGATGCGCAGCTTGGTGAGCAGTTCGAGCGCGGCCTGAATGTTGGCGAGTGTCTGCAGCGCGTTGGTCTCGTTGCGCTCATCCGCCAGCGCGTGTTCCAGAGCGTGCAAAAGGAAATGCCGGGAGGTTTTCTGCAGGCGCCGGATGAGTTCGGCATCGACGGGGTCGGCTGGTTTCATGGTTCGGTTGTTGGAGGTGGGGGCGGCGCATCGGCGCTGTTGCCATGGGCCTGCGACTGGCTCCGGATTCTTTCGTGGACGGTGCCAGGAGCTCAAGGGGGGGAACCCGTGTGAAGGATACGGGCTGACAGACCGGGCGCGGGTGTCCGGTCGCGCGGGGCCGCACCGGGTTGCCATCATCCCTGTCCCGGCATTCCACGGAAAGGGCCTCCAGGCGCAGCCTTGGGTCTTGCGGCGCTCAGCCCGTTTGCTATTTAATTAATAGCACTATGCCCTAGTATTGATTGCGCTGGCGGGCTTTTTGATGCTCGGCCTGGGCGGTGGATTCTCCTGCCATGCCGGGCCGGCGGCGGCCCAGCAACTCCACCCCGCCGAACGCCAGTGCAGCCAGCCCCAGGGGCAGGAAGAAATACAGCATGCGGTAGGCCAGCACCGAGGCCAGTGCCTGCGGTGCGGGCAGGTAGGCCGACAGCACCGCCACGCCCACGGCCTCCAGCACGCCCAGCCCGGCGGGGATGCGCGAGATGAGCCCGGCCACGGCGCCCAGCAGCACCGTCGCCAGCGCGGCCGCATACGGTGCGCGCTGCCCGGTCAGCACCCACAGCGCCGCACCCATCACCATCCAGTTGGCGCCGACAGCGCACCTGCAGCATGCCCACGGGCCAGCGCGGCATGGCGATGCGGTGCCCGCGCAGGTGCACGGGCCGGCCATGGCGCAGGGCGCAGGCGGCAACGTACAGCAGGCTCGCCGCCGTCAGGGCGGCACCCATCCAGCGCAGGTGCTGGGGGCCGACGTGCCAGTTGTCGGGCAGCTGCGGCGACCACAGCCAGAATACCGCGCCCGCCAGGAAGAAATAGCCCAGCCAGTTGGTCAGGATGCTCATCCCGATCACCTGCCCGATGGCTGCCACCGACACCCCCTGCTGCGAGTACAGGCGATAGCGCACCGTCACCCCGCCGATGATCGATCCCAGGTTCAGCGTGAACGGATAGGCGATGAGCGTGATGCCCACCGTGCGCCCGGCCGACAGCCCGTGCCGCGTGTAATGGCGCCCGAACAGGTCGAAGGTGCTGTACAGCAGGTGGCTGGCCAGCGCCAGCGCGCCGCCCAGCAGCAGCACCGGCACCGGCAAGGCCAGGAACGACGCCCAGACCGCCGCCCAGTCCACCGTGCGTGCCTGGCGCACCAGCAGCGAGACGACGAAAAGGACGAAGGCGCCGCTGGCGAAGGTCACGGCCCAGGGCCACCAGCGGTGGGCGGTCAGGCGCTTCCAGCGGCTGTCGGGGCGTGTGGGCGGCGCAGCGCGGTCCCTGGGGGCCCCG
>NZ_BAAJYR010000298.1:0-4342 GCF_057546605.1 Acidovorax sp. KPB24-03
CGCGCGCCAGGAGGCGGGGCGACGGGTTGGCGCCCTCGGGCCCGGGCTGGGGCTGAGGCACTTCGTCCCAGCGCAGGGCCGCCAGGTGGGGCCGGTGGTCAGCGAAGGCGGTGGGCCTGCGGCCGATGAGCATGGCATCGGCCAGGCGCTCCATCTCGTCGGCCACGTGGTGCAGCACGTCGCGCAGCCCGACCACTACGGGCGCATGGCCGGGGTGGGCCTTGAGCGTGTCCAGGTCCAGCTCGCAGGCCAGCAGGTGGTCGCGCATTTCCAGCACCAGCAGCAGCATGCCGGCCAGCCGCTGGCGCCGCGGCGTGCGGGGCGACTCCAGCACGATGTTGCGCGCGGCCTGCAACTGCTCGGCCAGGGCCGCCTGCCGGTGCAGCAAGGCCCCCGCCAAGGCGGGCGCGGGCGGGCCCTGCAGATCGACCGGCGTGAACTGGCGCGCCTGCACGCGCATCAGCGCAGCGAGCGCCAGCAGCGCATCCGCCACCGACTGCACGCGGTAGCGCGCATTGAGCGCATGGTTGGCCACCACCGAATACACCACATACAAAGCCGCCCCGAGCGCGAAATGCCCGGTGGTGGCCAGCGCCGCCGTCAACGGGTCCACGCCCGGCGTGGGCGGCACGGCCATGGAAAACACCATGGAGAACATCAAGGCCACCGCGATCGGCACGCCGCGCTTGCCCCAGGCCATGGCCAGGAACGCGACGAAGCTGGCTGGCACGATCAGCATTCCCAGGGCCAGCTCCGACGGGTGCAGCATCTGCACCCCGAAAAAGAGCGGCACGCCCAGCAGGGGCGCCGGCAGCATTTGCCAAAACTTGCCCCGCGCCGGGCCGGGCAGGTCGGGCGGCGCCGTGACGATGACCCCGACCGACGCCGAGGCGGCGGCCGCCGCGCCCAGCCACCCGTGCACCCCGGCCGAGATGAGCAGCAGGCCGAAGGCCACCGACAGGCCGTTGAAGACATAGTGGCTCAGCGCCACGCGCAAGGCGGCCCGCAGGCGGTGTTCCGGAGAGATCCTCATAAGCCGGCGAGCGTACCGCAGCACTGCGTACCGCGGCGTCAGGCAGCGCCCAATTCGCGGGGCCGCCGGGTAACATCGGCCACCCCGTCGCCGCCCGGCCCGCCCCATGTCGCCACCCACCCCGCCGCCGCTCCATCGCACTTGGTCCCCTGCCCCGCGCCGCACACCCTGGTCGGTGTTGCGAGGGCTCGCCGCGCTGTGCGCAGCGGCCGTGCTGTGCGGCTGCGCGGGGGTGACGGTGTCGTCGATGTCACCGCGCGAATACCTGTCGCAGCGGCGCGGCGACGTGCTCACCAGCGGCCGGGTCAGCGAGGCCACCGAAGAGGTGCTGCGCGTGATCGGCAGCGATGCCGACACCTGCGCGGACGACCTGGCCGACTGCCGCAACCAGCTGGCCGCCTCGAACGGCATCAGCGAGGAGCAGCGCCTGTCGGCGCTGGCCGAGGTCTGGCTGCAGGTGGGCCTCGAAGGCGAACGCGACCGCAGCGCGCCGCTGCCGCCGGACGAGGCGCTCGATGCCTGGATGGAATCGGCCCGCCACGCCTGGGCCTATCTGTTCTTCACGCAGCGCTCCCCCGGCGAGCGCGCGTTCGAGGACCGGCAGACGCAGGTGCGCGACTACTACAACTTCGCTACGCAGCGCGTGGTGACCCTGCTGTTCCAGCGCTACCGCGCCGAAGGACGCCGGTCGGATGAGGCGCGCACCCTCGGCGCCTGGCGGATTTCCAGCGACGCCTCGGACATCCGCCTGCCCAGCGACGCCCCGCTGCCCGAGGAACTGATCCCGGCCACCACGCTGCGGTTTTCCGGCGTTCGCAACACCTACCGGCGCGATGGCTTCGGCACGGAGCTGGTGGCGGCGTCCGCCCCCGAGCCGGGCGAGCGAGCGCCCGCACCGTTCAAGGAAATGCCCTACCCCGCGGCCACCGCGCTGCTGCGGTTTCCGGGCAAGACGCTGGGCGAGGTACTGCGCACGCAGGAGGTGCAGGTGGCGATCTACGACCCCTACCATACCGCGCGGGTGGAACTGGGCGGGCAGCAGGTGCCACTGGCGGGCAACTTCACCGCGGGGTACGGCCTGTGGCTGGCGCGCTCGGGCTTCGCCACGCAGGCCATGCGCACCCTGCTGGGCTGGAGCGACCGGCTGGACGCGCCGCGCATCCACCTCATGCAGCCCTATGACCCGAACCGCCGCACCATTTTCATGCTGCACGGGCTGGCCAGCAGCCCCGAGGCCTGGATCAACGTGGCCAACGAGGTCCTGGGCGATGCGCAGTTGCGGGACGCCTACCAGGTGTGGCAGGTGTACTACCCGACCAATGCGCCGCTGGCCCTCAACCAGCATGACATCCGGGAGGCCCTGGTGCAGACGCTGGCGCACTTCGATCCCGCCGGCACGGCGCGCGCATCGCGCGACATCGTGCTGGTGGGCCACAGCATGGGCGGCGTGCTGGCGCGGCTGCTGGTGTCGGAATCGGGCGACACGCTGTGGGACCAGGTCATCGGCCGCCCCGTGCTGCCCCCGCAAGACCTGGCCCGGCTGCGTGAGGACCTGGGCCCCTTCCTGGTGTTCCATCCCCTGCCGCAGGTGACCCGGGCGGTCTTCATCGCCGCGCCCCACCGGGGAACGCCGTTCGCCAACAAGACCCTCTCGCGCTGGCTGGCCAACATGGTGACGCTGCCGCTGGCCGTGCTGGAGCGCTTCGGCGATGCCACCCGCGTGCTGGCCAGAGCCCATGCCGCGCAGCCCGTCGAGGGCGGGGTGCCGCCGCGCCTGCCCAACAGCATCGACAACCTGGGCGACACCGATCCGTTCGTGCGCGCGGCCGCCGACCTGCCAATCGGCCCGGGCGTGCGCTACCACTCCATCATGGGCCGCGAAGACCCGGGCACCCCGCTCGCGCAGTCGAGCGATGGCATCGTGCCCTACGGCAGCGCCCACCTGGCAGGTGCCGAGTCGGAGCTGGTGCTGACCTCGCACCACAGCGTGCAGGAGAACCCCCGGGCGATCCTGGAGATCCGCCGCATCCTGCGCGAGGCGCTCGCGGCCGAGCCGGTGCGCTGAAAGGCGAGCGCTGCATCCCGCGCCCCACCGCTGGCGCTCATGCCCGATGGAAAAGAATCAGCCAACCGCAGACTTCAGCCGCAGCGCCATTCAGCGAAAAACAATCTTTGGCCGTTCTGAACCGTGGGGGCGACACCGATGCCGAGCATCTGAACGGGCTGAGCGGGGAAAGGCCCCGTCCTGCATTTCTGCTGGGCATCGAAGAAAGTCGCATCCCGCACCTGGCGGCGGGTCGGACTGGTCGTGTTGGGCCCGAGGCCGGAGGCCGTGATCGTTTGTCCGCTTTGGGCAAGAACAGGGGTGGTACTCAACGCGGCAAGCAGAGCGAGCCCAGCCGTGACAAACGCGCCAGATTTGAAGACGGGTGAAAGAAGGAGCATGGATTCCCTTGTATTTGAGTTGCAGGCCCAACACTAAAACCAACCACCCAGGCGAAGCAGGCCGCATGCGAAGCCTTTGTTCAGCCGGCGAATCCAACCGACCACGTCGCCGAGCGCGCGTCTGGCCGCAATATTTGCAATCTGCCAGGCGAGCGCCTCGGTACCGGGCAATCACTCCATCACCGCCGGGCCAGGCGCACCTCGTTCGTGCCCTGGGCCGCGCCGCTTTGCGGCACCTGTTCGCCGGTGCGGTCGGCCACCTCGGCCAGGCGCGCGGCGAGCTGCTCGGGCACATCGGGCCCAATGCCCAGATGCACCCCCTGCGTGAGCGTGACGTGCGCCGCCTCGAAGGTGCCGGCGCCCGCGCACAGGATGGTGCGCGTGGGCGCGCTTTCGTGCGCCAGCACCAGCATGGCCGGCACCACGGCCTCGGGCTTGAGCGCGGCCAGCACCTCCTCGGGCATCAGGCCCTCGGTCATGCGGGTGGCGGCGGTGGGCGCGAGCGCGTTCACGTGGATGCCGTGCTTGGCCCCTTCGATGGCGAGCGTCTGCATCAGCCCGACCTGGGCCAGCTTGGCGGCGCCGTAGTTGGCCTGGCCGAAGTTGCCGTACAGGCCAGTGGACGAGGTCGTCATCACGATGCGGCCGTATTGCTGCGCCACCATGTGCGCCCACACGGCCTTGCAGCAGTGGGCCGCGCCCATCAGGTGCACATCCACCACGAGGCGGAAATCGTCCATGTCCATCTTGCCGAACGACTTGTCGCGCAGGATGCCGGCGTTGTTGACCAGGATGTCCACGCGCCCGAACTGGCTGGCGCTGTACTTCATCATGTCCTCGATGTCCGCTGCGCGGCCCATGTCG
>NZ_BAAJYR010000299.1:0-4341 GCF_057546605.1 Acidovorax sp. KPB24-03
CCCCCATGGCGGCCGCGCCCGGACCGGGGCTCAAACCCGCGCCTCCACCGGCCCGGCGGCAGGCGGGCCCGCCAGCGTGATCCAGGTCAGCGCCACCCCCACCAGCGCGCCTGCGGCCATGCCGATCACCATGGGCAACGGCTGGCCGTTGGCAAACAGGCCGACGATGCCCATGGCCGCCGCACCCGTCAGCATCTGCAGCGTGCCCAGCAGGGCCGAGGCGGTGCCGGCGATGGCGCCGTGCTGCTCCAGCGCCAGCACCGAGGTGGTGGGAATCACCAGCCCCATGAAGGCGCTGGACACGAAATACAGCGCGATCAGCACCGCCAGTTGGTCGCCGCCCAGCAGGTAGTAGGCCAGCAACAGCACCATGACCACGCCGGCCGCGCTGGCCGCCACCTTGACGAGCGGCACCAGGCCGAACCGTTGGCCGAGCAGGCCGGTGAACTGGGACGAGCCGATGAAGGCCGCCGCGTTCAGCGAGAACGCCAGGCTGTACTGCGTGGGCGTGAGCCCGTAGTGGTTGATGAGCACGAACGGCGAGCCTGCCAGGTACACGAAGAACCCCGACATGGCGCAGCCGCCGATGAAGACCAGGCCCAGGTAATGGCGATCGCGCAGCAGCAGCCCGTAAGCCCGCAGGGCGCCGCCCAGGCTGCTTTCCACCCGGTCGGCGGCAGGCCGCGTCTCGCGCAGCGCGCCATAGACCAGCGCCAAACCCGCGATGGCGGCCACCGCCACCACCCAGAACACGCCGCGCCAGCCGGTGAGGGCGATGACCCCGCTGCCCGCGAGCGGCGCGAGGATGGGTGACACGCTGAACACCAGCATCAGCAGCGCCATCAGGCGTGCGGCATCGGTGCCGGTGTGCAGATCGCGCACCACGGCGCGCGGAATGGCCATCCCGGCGGCAGCGCCCAGACCCTGCAGGAAGCGCAGCGCCACCAGCGTCTCGATCTCGGTCGCCAGGGCGCAGCCCACGCTCGCCGCGGTGAACAGCAACAGCCCGAAATACAGCGGCGGCTTGCGCCCCACCATGTCGGACACCGGTCCGTAGAACAGCTGCCCCGCCCCCAGCGCCAGGAAGAACGCGGTCAGGCTCCACTGCACGGCGCCGACCTGCGCGCCCAGGCTGCGCCCGATGTCGGGAAGCGCCGGCAGGTACATGTCGATGGCAAAGGGGCCGATGGCCGAAAGAAGGCCCAGAACGAGGGCAGCGCGGAGGAAGGGCGAAGGAAACATGGGCCCGATTGTCGCCAACGGCGGCATCCGCCGCTCGGGCGCCCGATTGGCCGGCGGCCGAGCGCGGTCTTGCCCCGGAGCACCCGGCCTATTTGAGGTAGGAGCGCAGCGCCGAGGCCACCGCCGCCACGTCCTGCGCGCGCTGCTGCGCGGGAGCTGCGGGGTCACCCAGGTGCTGAACGATGTGGCCTTCCAGCACCTGCGCCATCAGGCCGTTCACCGCGCCGCGGATGGCCGCGATTTGCTGCAGCACTGCCATGCAGTCTGCTTCTTGTTCGAGCGCCCGCTCCAGGGCCGCGGCCTGGCCCTGGATGCGCCGCACGCGGGCCAGGAGCTTCTTTTTTCCGTGGATGGTATGGGCCATGACCGGATTGTACGAAAGGCTGAAAATATACTGGGGTACAGTATCTTTCACCATGACTTTCATGACCCAAAACCCTTCCGCCAACGCCCCCCTTGCAGCCGGCTGGCAGCACCCCCATGTCTTCAGCCACGGCAATCCCCTGGCCGAGCGCAACACCCGCTGGGCGGTGGCGCTGACGGTCGCCATGATGGTGGCAGAGATCGTCGGCGGCTGGGCCTTCGGCTCGATGGCATTGCTGGCGGACGGCTGGCACATGGGCTCGCATGCCCTGGCGCTCGGGCTATCCGCCGTGGCGTATGCCGCGGCCCGGCGCCACGCGAGCGACGGCCGCTTCGCCTTCGGCACCTGGAAGATCGAGGTGCTGGGCGGCTACACCAGCGCCATCCTCCTGCTGCTCGTAGCGGGGCTCATGGTCTACCAGTCGGTGCAGCGGCTCCTCGCCCCGGCGCCCATCCAGTATGAGCAGGCCGTCTTCACGGCCGCACTGGGACTGGCGGTCAACCTGGCGTGCGCCTGGCTGCTGCGGGGCGGGCATGCGCACCACGCACACCACGCACACCACGCACACCACGCACACCACTCGCACCACGAACACCCTGCGCATGAACGCCACGGCCACAGCCATGGGATGACGCCAGCCGATCTGAACCTGCGGTCGGCCTACCTGCACGTGGTGGCCGACGCTGCCACGTCGGTGCTGGCCATCGCCGCGCTGTGCGGAGGGCTGCTGTGGGGCGCGGACTGGCTCGACCCGGCCGTGGGCCTGCTGGGCGCGGCCCTGGTCGCGGGCTGGGCCTGGGGGTTGCTGCGCGATACCGGGCGGGTGCTGCTGGACGCGGAAATGGACGCGCCCGTGGTGCAGGAAATCCGCGATGCGATCGCCGCCAGCCCCATTCCCGCCAGCGTGTGCGACCTTCACGTGTGGCGTGTTGGCACGGGCCTGTACGCCTGCATCCTGTCGCTGTCCACGGCCCATCCGTCCGTGGCGCCCGACTTCTTCAAGCGCCTGCTGAGCGTGCACGAGGAACTGGTGCACGTCTCCGTCGAGGTGAACCGGGCCGACACCTCCGGCCGAACCCACTGACCCGGCTGCGCACCGACGCGGGCATTCGCGACGGCAACGCCCACGCTCAAAGGTACTTGAGCCAGGCGATGTCGCGCCGCCGCGCCTTGAAGGCCCCAAAGGCTTTCACCGCAGGGTACAGCGCCACGGCCAGGACGGCCGTGCACAGCCAGACGGCCCACATGGCGTCGAACCCGAAATACGTGCCCTGGGTCTTGCCCCACACGGCCACCGCCGCGAGGTAAAGCAGCTTGAGCACGTACAGGTGCAGCAGGTAAAAGAACATGGGCGCGGCACCGAACCCCGCCAGCACCCGCAGCCCGGCCCCGGGCCGCGCCCGCTCGAACGCCCGCAGCACCAGCAGGCCGATGCCCAGCGTGAGCGCGATGAACAGCAGCGAAGGCGGGTATTTGGTCACGTTGAAAAACGACATCGCAGTGGCCAGGGCCGTGTCGCCCGCCACCCAGGGCTTGTCGCCGTACACGTTCCACCAGCGCAACACGGCAAACCCGGCCAGCAGCCCCGTGCCCCAGGCCAGCAGGCGGCGCTGCCGCGCGCCCGCATCCGTGGACGCCAGGAACCAGGGTCCGGCCGCATAGCCCAGCGCGATCACACCGATCCAGGGCAGCAGCGGATAGGAAGTGCGCAGGCGCAGCGATTCGCCCACTTCGATCCAGCCGCGGTCGTGCAGCACCGCCCAGGGAATGTGCAGCGCATGGCCGAACGGAAAATGCAGCCCGTCGAGCAGGTTGTGCCCGGCCACGATCGCCACGCCCAGGGCGATCAACACGGTGCGCGGCAGCCACAGCAGCGCAGCCAGGGCCAGCATGCTCAGGCCGATCACCCAGATCACCTGCAAGTACACCACCTGCGGCGGCCACTGGAAGGTCCAGGCAAAGTTCACCAGCGTGAGTTCCAGCGCGACCAGGAAGCACCCACGCTGGAGCAGGAACACCGAGGCCGCCCCCCGGCCTCCGCCCTGCCGCGAACCATACAGGCAGGCGGACAGCCCCGTGAGGAACACGAACACCGGCGCACACACGTGGGCCAGCAGCCGGCTTGCGAACAGGTCGGGCGAGGTGGCCGCGACGACCATGGGGTCGCTGACTTGGTGGTGCAGGAAAAAGGTTTCGCGCACGTGGTCCAGCAGCATGAACAGGATGACGAGCCCGCGCAGCGCGTCGATGGACTGCAGCCGGGCGGAGGCGGAGCCAGCATGGGGTGGAGGCAGGGAGCGGTCGATGGGCATGGAAGGGGTGGCGCGCGGTGCCTGCATCGCCCTAGGCTGCCGCGCGGCGGGCTGTGGCGGCAGAGGCGATCCGTTGACGGCGAGGGGGCGAAAGGCGCGATTGTGCCCGTTTGGAACAGGCCCGCTGCGATGCGCCTTCCGTTGGATCCAAAAAACAAAGGGTTTTTTTGCGCACAGCAATGGGGTCCATCCTGCGACGGTGCAATGGGCACCCGGATCGACAACATGTCAAAGTCCTTTTCCCCTCAGCTTCCCATTAGCCCATGGGCTGACGGACCATGCGCTGGCAGTGCGGCAGTGCGGCAGTGCGGCAGTGCGGCAGTGCGGCATTCTTTTGAAAGAGCCACTGCAGGTCGGTCCGCAACGGATGGACACAATCCCACGCAGCCAAGCCGCCGTCGCCACCAAAAAACCAAAGAAAAA